>JBNAKO010000049.1:0-16611 GCA_049706495.1 Methanosarcina sp.
TAGTATCGGCCGCAAATCTTTACACTTATTTTCTGAAAGGAATCCTAAATATGATGATGTAGACTATGTTGAATAAACTCCTTCAGTTTCAAGTGTAATTCTTTGCGAGAATAACTATAGTTTTATTCGCATAATAAATAAATCTGCAATATCGCCTGTAAGAAGATACCAGTATTTTTGCGATTAAGTCTCTAATTTTCAATAAAGATTTTATCCTAACTGGAATTTAGAGCAAAAGTTCTTGATTTTCAAGGCACTCATATAAGTTTTTATAGATGTTTAGCTTATATGACTTAAGGAAAAACCTGGCAGGCAAAAATATGGCTGAAGAAGTAAAGAGGATCCCGTTAAACAATTTTATCTCAGAACTGTTTGGGAAAAAAAATGAAAAAAACAATATTCCAGAGATAATAAAAAAAATGAAAAGCTGCTTTGATAAGCCATTGAGAAACCTTCCAGTTTACAATTATACAGAAGAAGGCCCTCTTGTAGAATTTGTTTTGCCTGAAGGTCTGACTGAGATTGAAAGATACTGGCTTGAAGAGCCCTTTGTTTTTGTTTCTATTGTAGAAGACAGGAATATAAAATATTATAAACTTGTTGAACCTGCACTTACGAAATTTGAAAAGGAAATTTTAGAAAGAATTTATGAAGATTTCCAAGATATTCTTATTTTGAACCCTACTAATTCAAAACTCGAAAAAGATGCTCTTTTAGTGGATAAGGCTCTCTTTTTACTTGAACGGTATAAAGTTGAAATTTCAACTGCAACAGTACAAAAAATAGTATATTATCTAAAAAGAAACTTGTTGGGCTATGATAAAATTAATGCTCTTCTCCATGACCCCTATATAGAAGATATTTCATGTGACGGAGTAGGGATTCCAATTTATGTTTATCATACAAAATACTTCAATATCGAGAGCAACATTTCCTTTAAAGAAGAAGAATTAGACTCTTTTGTAATCAAAATGTGCCAGTTGAATAATAAGCATATATCTGTTAGCCAGCCAATAGTAGATGCAACAATTGAGGATGGGTCAAGGCTTCAAGCGATTTTAGGGAGAGAAATTACTCCCAGAGGCAGTTCTTTTACAATTCGCAAATTCAGGAAAGATCCTATTACTCCTATAGATCTTCTCGGTTTTAAAACCTGCAATCTTGAGATGCTGGTATACCTCTGGCTTGTTATTGAAAATGGTTATAATATCCTTTTTGCAGGAGGCACTGCTTCAGGAAAAACCTCCATGCTTAATGCTACGTCTTTATTTATGCCGTCTACAGCAAAAATAGTCTCTATTGAAGATACAAGAGAACTTTTACTCTACCATAATAACTGGGTTTCAGGGATTGCAAGGGAAAGTTTTACTTCCGATTCAGCGGGCGAAGTTTCCATGTACGATCTTTTGAAAGCTGCGCTCAGGCAGCGTCCAGACTTTATCATTGTCGGAGAAGTCAGAGGAAGTGAAGCGCTTACTCTCTTTCAGGCAATGTCAACCGGGCATGCAACCAGTTCAACAATGCATGCAGGGGATGTACAAACCGTCATAAATAGACTAACCCATGAGCCTATAAACGTGCCTCAAATAATGCTGCAGTCCCTGGACGTACTCTGTATCCAGGAGCAGGTATATATTGGAGAGAAAAGAGTCAGAAGAACCCGGAGTTTTGTCGAAGTCCTTACTGTAAATCCTGAAACAGGAGATCTTGGTATAAACGAACTTTTTAACTGGGATCCTGTAAAGGATACTTTTCTTAGAGTCAGGGACTCGCACATAATGCAGGACATTATGCGAGTTAGAGGCTGGGATGCAGGTCAGTTAAGAAAAGAAATCGAAAATAGGAAAAGAATTCTCACCTATATGTATGAAAACAATATGAGAAGCTATATTGAAGTATCAGTCGTAGTCCAGACATATCAGAATTATCCAAAGCTGGTTATGAAATCTATAGAAGATTCAACTCTGAAAGATGTAATACAGGGTATGATTGCTTAAGGAGGATTATGACTCATATTTCGATAGATAGCCTGGCATACAGGTTTTTTGGGAACTTTTTTTACAAAAACAAAGAAAGTTTTCAAACCTTAAAAGCAAAAATCCGCTATTCCCATATTCCTGTATCTGTAGATCAATACCTTGCGTCTGCTTTTTTTTATTCTATAGCTGCAGGACTTATAGGAAGTTTTTTTGGGATATGGCTGGGATTCAGGACTCTGGAAAACCCTGTTTCCAGACTGAATCTTTTTACAAGTTATACAACTCTCGAATTTGTCGAGAACAATCTTCCCTTTCTTGAAGTTTTAACTTCCCTTTTGTTTTTTCTTTTAAGCTTTTTAATGGTTTTTGCCCTGATATTTATTTTCCCTTATTTCCAGGCGAGCATCCGGCAGGCCTCAATAGATAGATCCTTGCTTTCAACAGTAACCTATATGTATGCTTTGACTAAAGGGGGCATGTCGATCTATGATGTGTTCAGGGCTCTAAGCAAATATACTCAAATCTTTGGCACAAGCGCAGAAGAAATATCCTATATAGTAAGAGATATGGACTATCTGGGAAAAGATTTCGTAACTGCACTTGAAACGGCCAAAGAACGCACCCCTTCCGAACTTTTTAAGGATTTCATTGATGGACTGATTCTGGTTTCAAGCGGACAATCTCTGGTAGAATATATAAAAAACAAATCCGAGCAGTACCAGGGCATGGCTGAACTTGCAAACAAAAATTTTTTGAAAAAACTTGATGTGCTTGCAGAGATTTATGTGACAGTACTGGTTGCAGGCCCTCTTTTTATAATGACAACCCTCATCGTGCTGCAATTTTTCAGACCAGCTTCAGCCCAGATCCTTTATATGTTTATTTATGCAATCGTACCTCTCACAAGTCTTCTATACCTTGTGCTTCTGGATACTATAGGAGAGCTTTCTGTATACCCAAAAAAAGTTGCAAACTCTATCTTTACCAAGAATTTCTCCGGAGTCCCGGAAATCAGTTCAGGCTTAACTGACGAGCAGGAAACAAAAAGAAGCGAGAAATTTCATTTTTACAGGCAGTTTTACAGAATTAAAGATTTAGTATCGACTCCATATAAAACGATAAGAGATAGACCTGAATATACTTTTTTCTTTGGAATTCCCCTTGGCCTGTATTATCTTACCTCCATTCCGGAAAATCTTATAGATAATTTTAATTTTAAATTTCATTTGAATCTGAACTTTGCTCACATCAGTGAAAACAGCATCAATATGATCACTCAAATTGATGATTATTTCATTATTTTCCTGGTCATTGTCCTGATTCCGTTTACAGTTTTTTATGAAATCCGAGCCTGGAGAATGCGTAAAATCGATGAAACTCTTCCTGATTTCTTCAAAAACCTGTCCAGTATGAATCAATCCGGAATTTTACTATCAAACGCTCTCGGGATAATGGCAGAATCCAAGATGGGAATCCTCAGTAAAGAACTTAAAAAACTAAAAGAGGATCTTTCCTGGGGTACCCCGGCCTCAATAGCTCTAATGAAATTGGAGAGAAATATCAGGACATCGATTTCGAGCCGAATGCTTCACATCCTTATAAAAGCAAATGAATCCACAAGCGACATCAAAAGTGTCCTCTCTATTATTGCCAAGCAGGTTAAAAGCGAAGAAGATTTAAGAAAAGAACGAGCCTCAGACATGGTAGTCTATGTTGTTACTATGTATGTATCTTTTTTCGTTTTCCTTTTTGTAGTTTATATCCTGGCTGTTTACTTTTTCCCTGAAAGTGCTTCTTTTAAAGCTTCTGCCCAGGCAATTCAATCTGCAGCAATCGGAAATGTTAACTTTAATATTCCAGAGTACACCATGCTTATGTATCATTCAGCTATTATACAGGCCTTTACCTCAGGACTGGTTGCAGGAAAAATGGGACAGGGATCTGCCACTATGGGCTTGAAATATAGTATTAGTATGGTTCTGATTACTTATATGATATTTACGATGTTAATTTGAGCTTTGTAAAATAAGAATAAAGATTTTCAGTAAAGAATTCTTTAATAAGCATTCATAAAAATACTGATATTTAATATACAACAAATGCCTTCGTCAAATATTATAAAATGCAATTAATAATATATTTGACTGATTATTTTAAGAGTAAATTGAGAAGGTTTTAAGACAACTGGTGAACTACCCCTACCACGCTGATGCATGTTGAGGAAGGGGACTTCTCGCTTTGCCTCCCGCTCCCAAGTTAAAGATTATAAAAACGAATGTTAGAAATTTATGAATAATGCCAAAAATAACCACACAAAATACTGGATGGATTTCTTTTTTAATAAATATAGGTTTTAGTTAATAAATAATATTAATAGTTGAATTATAAATAAAATAAGGTTTAGAAAATTAATATTAAAATTTAAGGAAAAAAACAGTAAAAAAAATAAATTTAATAATTTAAACTGTTTTATAACGTAATGTCTTTCTCACAAATTAGCCTGCTGGTTTTTACATCAATAATTTTAATATTGACTTCACTACTGCCATGTGTGAGTGTAGTTCCAAAAGCATTATTATTATTTTCATTAACTAATGGTAGTATTTTTACATCGCCAGCTTCCATTGTTCCGAGATCTTCTGCATCAATATCAACTGATTCGGAATTGTTTAAACTAGCAGTGATTTTCGCTGCTGCAACATCTTCGAAATGAATTGGGTCTCCACTGTTCATTTCTAATTTTACAGTTGCTATTGCATTACTACCTGTACCGGTAATATTAACTGGTTCAATACTTATTTCTCTATATGATAAGGGTTCTTCAGGTCCCTGGTCAAATACAGAAGAACCAATAGCTGCGGCAAGAATAACAGTTATTGCAACCATTAAAATAACACCAATAACCGGGGACACCGCATAGTTATCTTTAAATAATCTTTTGAGATCCATGTGTTTCTCCCTCCTGAATAAATATATTTAGACAGAATCGATTGTCAGAATATATTTGAGATATAACGCGAATTAAACTTTAGATAAAATTTGAGACTATATAACTTATTATCAATTACTATATAAGTTTTTTTCAAATAATTTTTGAATTAGATTAAGTTTATTTCCTCATTTTTTTTATTGAGTTAAATATTAGAATAAGATCTTTATGAGTGTATCTCATACAGTCAGATTAATATTTGATTAACAACAATGTAAGAATCTCAGTTAATAAATTTAGAGGGTTGTCGTTACGTGGAGGGGAAAAAATCTAAAATACTTTTTGAAAATTGTCAATGTGTTTCAGAAGTAATAGGTCAGGTGTTAATGACAGCAGTTGTTGTAATTTCTCTTACTTCGATAGCCATTACCATATTTTCAAGTGACGTTTTAGATCCTCCTCATACACCACATGTAGATCTGGAAATTTATCTCGAAAACAGTATAGTTTATATTTTACATGTAGGGGGAGAACCCTTAGAATTAGAAGATTTGAAAATTATTTTTTATAATAACAGCGGGATACAAGCAAATTTTACAGGTTTAAGTAAATATTTAGAAAGTGACAGCCCTTCTAACGGGGTGCTAACTTTTGGGGAGCGTTTAAAAATTGATGCGGGTGTGCCTATTAAAGCCAACGACTCTATGGAAATATCTCTTGTGCATGTACCGTCTCAACAGGTAATTTTTAAATCCCCTATTTAAAACAAATAGTAGAAACATAAAAAATATTGAATTTATAAACCTGCGATGCATTGCTATGACGTCTGGAAATAATATGAATGAAAAAAAGATAAGTAACAATTTATTTAACTCAGAATCAGCGGCAGCTACAGTCATCGCAGCAGTACTATTATTAAGCATCATATTTACGATATTTGCGATAGTTAGAATTGGATATGTTCCTGAATGGAAAACGAATGCTGAAAAAATACACATGGATATAGTCCAGAAAGATATGGTAGAACTAAAATCGTCCATAGATATGATTGTACGTTCTATGAACTCTCCAGATTATCCCGGTCAAACATACCCGGTAACAGTCCCATTTACCCTGGGTGGAGGAGAAATTCCTATTTTAGAACCTTCTAAATCAAGTGGAGCGCTTTCAATAAATACAGAGCCTTGTCACATAACAATAACACGAAATTCCTCAATTACAGGGTCTCCTCAAATCTTGGCTGATCTGACACTGGGTGGTGTCACTTGTCATTCAAACAATAAGCAATATGTAGATCAAGATTACAGATATGAAAACGGGGCTTTGATACTTAGACAAGGAAATAAATCGTTAATGAAGCAAACACCATCATTTATTATATATGAGACTAAAGAAGGAAATTACAATGTTTTAATTCAGACGATTAATATAGTAGGTGATAACAAAACTTTTTTCTCCAACTCAGATACTTCCTTGAGATTAAAAGGAATTAAATTTGAGTCTAATCCTACTATTGAAGGAGAATATATCGACTCGTTTTCATGTACAATTACTACTAAATATCCAGATGCCTGGAAATCCTATCTAGAAGAAACTGCAAAAGAAGCAGGACTTACATATCCAGAGGATTACAGTTTAAATAAAACAAATTCAGGCATATATTTTAGATTTACGCCCGCTGATGGAAAAATAATTAATAGTCTGAATATAAGCAAATCAATTATTCATACAGAAACAGGGAATAAAAATACTATAAGCATTAAAAACTCAACTAATGAAAACAAGGATTATTTAGAAACTAAACATGCAAATATGATTATTTTAAAGAAAAACGGAATAGGAGGACTTATTCCTTCGGGAAATTACATCCAGTTTACAAGTAATGGTACAAATAACTGGATCAAAATTAATGGTAATAAAACTACCTTTAACAATAGCGATATTGTAAGAATTGTAATGAACGGAGACCAAATATCCGGGAACATAGACATGAACGCAAATAAAATTGTCAACCTTAAGTTTAATATTAAAATGTATATTAATGGCAAGTTTAAGAGTGAAGGGACAACTACTGGTATTTCAGTAAACGGTTTAAATTATAAATCTAATTTAACTTACAAACTTCCTGCTTATTTATCAGAAACTTATCTAGAGGTAGATGAAGAAACGCTCCTGGATTATTCTCCTGAAAGTAATTTATCAATCGAACTTTATAATATAATAATAAATAAAGACTTGGAAGTTAATTTTAACTCAGGATATACCGAATTTACCTGTGCTGCAGATTATAAAATAAAATAAATTCAACAAGAAACATTTGAAAGATATCGTAATAACAAATAAATAATAAATCCAATCTATAAATAATGAAATGTCTGAAAATTATACGACTCGTTATCCTGCAAAGAGACTACGTTCTACTGGAGAATTTGAAGATACTGAGGTCTTGCTTGCAAGGGAAGTACCTGTCAAACTTTTTCTTGATGGGAAATTTTTTACTACTCTTTTTACGTCCCCTCTTGAATTGAAAGAGCTTGCAATTGGCCATTTAATAACAGAAGGAATTCTCAAATTTAGCGATATCGGAAGCGCTGAAGTAAAAAAGGATGAGATTCACATTCTAGCACGACAGGGAAATCTTCTTTTTAAAAATAAGGAAAAAGAACTGGATTTGGATATTTTTGTAAAGTCAGATGCTGTTTTTAATTTAGAAGCTGTTATTGCAGGAACTAATTATCTTGAATCCGAAACCTATAAGCTCACAAGAGGAACTCATCTTGCAGCGCTTATAGATAAAAAAGGTAAACTTGCAGTCCAGATTATTGATGTCGGCAGACATAACGCTGTTGATAAGGTAGTAGGAGCTGCCTTTCTTCAAGGGTTTGACATTTCTCAGCTTTATCTGCTTTCTACAGGCAGACAACCTGCATATATGATTACTAAAGCCGCAAGGGCAGGCATTCCTCTTATTGCAACAAAGGCTATGCCTTTTGATTCAGGAGTAGAGGCGGCCAAAAAAGCAAATGTGTGTCTTGTAGGACAGCTCAGGAAAGAAGCAATGCTGGTTTTTGCAAATGAGTGGCGAATTTCTCTTAATAGAAACTAAAAGTTAAAGGAAAAGTATCTTTTAAAGAGATAAAGTATATTTTAAAGCGATAAAGTCAACAAATAAACTTTATAACATACCTTTTGTGCTTTTTATTTCTTTGCCTTCAATTTTTATGGCCCGTTTCATAGCATAGGCAAAGGCCTTAAAAAGGGCTTCGATCTTATGATGGTCATTTTCTCCATAGACAGTTGCATGTACTGTAATTTTTGCATTAGAAGCATAGGTTTCGAAGAAATGCTTGACAAGCTGAGTACTGAACTGGCCTACTTGAGGAGAGGAAAAGTCTGCTTTTAAAACAAGATAACTGCGGCCTCCAACATCAAGCGCTACATCTGCAAGGGCTTCATCCATTGGGATTCTGGCTTCTCCAAAACGAGCAATTCCTGTCATGTCTCCAAGGGCTTGTGTAAAGGCTTTTCCAAGAACGATTGCTATATCTTCTACCAGGTGGTGCTCGTCTACATAAAGGTCTCCTTCTGCGCGGATCTTGAGGTCGAAACCTGAATGTTTTGAAAAAGAAATAAGCATATGGTCAAAAAAGCCGATTCCGGTGCTGATATCTGAAGTCCCTGCGCCGTCAATGTTCAGTTCAAGCTGAATATCGGTTTCTTTTGTCTTGCGGGAGATTTTGCCTGTTCTCATACAGCATCACTTTTTCTGAATAACATTCTTTTTAAATTAATTAAATACTTCGTATCAGCAGCCATTTGACTATTTTTCTCTTTTTAATTTCTATTTTTTAGCTTTTAATTACTATTTCTAATTATTTATTTCTGTTTTCATTTCTTTTTGTGTTCTATTTTAATTATCTCTATCAATTGGAATTAACAATTACTTTCGATTATTTTTCGTATATTTACTAGCAATTAGCAATTCCCCATCAACTAAAGTTAATTATGCCTATACTGATCGATAAGAATTAATTATAAATAATTAATTATAAATTAATTTTTTTTAATGAACTCAATTGCATTTTCAAGAGTAAATTTTCCCATATAAAGAGCACTCCCAATAACAACTCCTGCAGCTCCGGTTTTTTTCAAAAGAAGTAAATCTTCTAGAGAGCTTACTCCACCTGATGCGATAACCGGAATATTAACCGATTCAACAAGTTCTTTTGTGGGAATAGGATTTACGCCCTGCATCAGGCCTTCGGTATCTATGTTCGTAAAAAGTATGCTGCCTGCTCCCAGTTCCTCAAATTTCCTGCCCATTTCCACAGGAGTAAACGCACATTCTTCTGTCCAGCCTTTGATTGAAATCTTCCCGTTTTTAGCATCCAGAGCAACATTTACATATGAACTTCCAAAACGCGCTGCAAGCCCTGTTACTAGTTCAGGATTTTGAAGGGCAGCAGTTCCAAGGATAACCCTGGAAACTCCAAGTTCAAGCAGAGAGGCAGCATCTTTAAAGCTCCTGATTCCTCCTCCTACCTGGATAGATACACCTTTTTCCTTACACGTGCTAACTATTTTTTCAATTATGCGGGCATTTTTGCGTTTTCCTTCGATTGCTCCATCCAGATCTACCAGATGAAGAGTTTTAGCCCCCTTACTAACCCAGTCAAGGGCAGCTTCAAAGGGATCGTCCAGCGAGATTATTTCGCTGCCAGGCACACCCTGCACTAGCTGAACACATTTTCCCTCTTTCATATCAACTGCAGGGATTATCTCAAAGACCATTAAAATCCATGTCTCCGGTATGCTTTAAACAAAAATATACTGAAATTTCAAGAAAGTAATAAAGGAATTAAAGAAATGAGAACGATTTTCCAGATATATCCAGATTTATCTTTTCAAAAATTTCGTTTTTAGATTAATTTTTATTTCATTTTTCCTTTTATATGTTATCTTTAAAAAATTTAAGGCATTATTCTTTCAATAGGCACTACCAGAATATCTCTTGCACCGACTTTTTTCAATTTATTTACAATAGTAAAAATCAAATTAGCATCCACAACAGAATGAACCGCAACAACTGGTTCTCCAGTCAATCTGCTGGGCTCAACTTTCATAACTGTAGGGCCTGAGAGTCCTGGCAAGACTTCTTTTACTGCCTGAAGAGAATTTTCTGGAACATTCATCATAAGATAGCGCTTTTGCTTTGCATTGAGCGCACTTTCCATTGCAGTTTTTATATCAAAGATTTTATCCTTTGTTTTAACACTTTCTTTATTAGCAATCAAGTAAACCGTTGAAGAAAAAACCGTATCTATAGGCTTGAGGTGATTGATCATTAAAGTGGTCCCAGAACTTGAAATATCCACAATTGCATCGGCAATTCCTACATGTGGAGTCATCTCGCAGGCTCCGCTGACCCTTATTACTTCAACACTGATACCAAGTTTTTTAAAATACTGGCCTGTAATTTCTGGAAACTCGGTAGCAATTTTCCTACCTTCAAGATCCTGAGCTTTCTGAAAATCAGAATCTTCAGGGACAGCCAGTACAAGACTTGCTTTTCCGAATTTCAGATCCAAAAGGGCTTCTACTTTTGCCCCTCTTTCCGTAATCAAGTCCATGCCTGTAATACCTACGTCAGCAGCCCCATCCTGTACATATTCGGGAATATCGGCTGCCCTGGCAAAAAGAACGTTGATGTCCGGGTCTGTAGTTTTTGCAAAAAGTTTGCGGCTTTCAGCTCCTCCACTGATTGAAAGCCCTGCATCTTTGAAAAGAGAGATTGTAGGTTCGTAAAGGCGTCCTTTATTGGGTATAGCAATTCGAATCATCTGCTGTCCTCTATATAAATAATTTCCAGAAATCTGCTTAGAAAACTCATACGTATAAAACGTCTATCCTGAATACTCTTGTATAATATAGACTTCACGGTAAGATTTAATATAATTTTTCTGCCGCACTCAAAGTGACCTAAAAAATAGTGTTCAAAAGAATAAACTAATATTTAAAATAGTGAGTTCTCCTTTATTATAAAGTTCACAAAATTTTTAATAGGAAGAAATAATTTTTAAAAGTTGTTATTACCATTAGTAATGAAGTAAGAGGAACAAATATATACACAGAGTAATTAATAAGAGATATTCTTAAGTCAGATATATAATATTACTAATGTTATAGTAGCGCCAACTTAAAAAGAAGCTAAGTAAAAGACATAGTAAGAAAAAGTACTAATTACGCTAAAAAAAGAGTTAATAGTACATTTATGAAACTTTAACCCAAAAATAATAAATGTATAAAATCAAGATAAATGAATAAAATCAAGACTTAATCATAAAATTACAATTAATTTAAAGCTAATATTAATTTTGAAAAAAAGAGGATCTAAATGGCCCGAAATATTAAAGTGGAACAGCTCTTGCAGACCCCTATTGAAAAACAGAGAATAGAGCTTGTAGAACGAAAAGGGATAGGGCATCCTGACAGCATATCCGATGGACTGGCCGAAGCCGTGAGCCGCGCACTATGCAAGGAATACATAAACAAATGCGGAGCAGTATTGCACCATAATACTGATGAAACCCAGATTGTGGCAGGCAGGTCCAGCCCCAAATTCGGGGGAGGAGAGGTGCTGCAGCCTATATATATCCTACTTGTCGGAAGAGCTACAAAAGAATTTGAAGGCATTGAGCTCGCTACTGAGTCTGTAGCCCTTCAAGCTGCTAGAAAGTACCTGAAAGATACCCTTGTAAATATGGATCTCGAAAGGGATGTAATTATGGACTGTAAACTCGGGACAGGGTCCTCAGACCTTAGAGATGTCTTTAAAAGAGACAGAGTCCCGGTTGCAAATGACACCTCCTTTGGAGTTGGACACGCTCCTTTTTCTGAACTCGAAAATATCGTATACAATACGGAAAGGCACCTTCTTACGGATCTCAAATCGCGAATGCCTGCAATCGGAGAAGATATGAAGGTTATGGGGCTCAGAGACGGGGAAGATATAACTCTTACAATATGCAGCGGCATGATTGGACGTTATATTGACGATCTGGACGGTTATATAAATATGACTGAAGAAATGAAAACCTATACTGAAGAGCTTGCAACCCATTATACAGATCGCAATGTAAATGTCTTTATCAATACCGGAGATAATTTAAATACAAGCTGTATTTTCCTTACAGTTACAGGCACGTCAGCCGAGATGGGGGATGACGGCTCTGTAGGGCGTGGGAACCGCTGTAACGGCCTGATAACTCCAAACAGACCAATGAGTATGGAAGCCACCAGCGGGAAGAATCCTATCAACCATATAGGAAAAATCTACAACCTCCTTTCAACTCAGGTGGCTAAAGATATTGTAAAAGAAGTCCCTGATGTGCAGGATGTTTATATCAGACTGCTTTCCCAAATAGCAAAACCAATAGACCAGCCTCTCGTTGCAAGCGCGCAGATTATCCCGAAAGAAGGAACTTCTTTTGAAAAGGTTAAGGCAGAAGCTGAAGTGGTGATTGACGACTGGCTTTCCAATGTAACAAAAATTACTGAAATGGTAATTAAAGGAGAGCTGAATACTTTCTAAAATTTAAGACTCAGAAATTTTTATTGTAATTAGAAAAAAGGAACCTTCTGGTTCTTTTCTTTTTTAAAATCCGTATTTTCTACCACTATTCAGCCATTAATTGAGATTTTAATCTGAATTTGTTAATTGTTTGTTAATATTTAGGATTTTTACCTTATTATAAGTAAACTATTTACTTATAAATGAAATATTGATTTTGAATTTGCTCAATATTTCTAATATCTTTTTGTCCAGTGTCCTAAATTTTTTTCTTACGTGAGCTTGTTATTTTTGAGAATATTTTTAAGCTTCCTAATGGAAAAATATTATGAATGTATGTAAATATTTTAAAATTAGAGGAAATTTAAAAGCTCAGGCTTACTTCCAGCGAAAAACATAAATACCATCACCATATATGGAGATGGTGCACTGAAGCAGTGTAGCCCTGTGAAGCACTGGATCAGTAATCATTGTCCCGCCTTAACTCAGTGGTAGAGTGCGCGGCTGTAGTTCGGCTCGTGCGGGAAACTTTCCCGTACATTACTGCGCAGACACCGCGATGTCCCCGGTTCGAGTCTGGGAGGCGGGACCTGAAAAACATTCCCCAGAATCAAAGACCTTCAACGGGAAGGTTTATATACCGGAGAGACATTTAAGGTTTGCTCACAACCTGAGCAAAACCAGCATCAAAAGGAACGGAAATGTCCGGATAGTGTAGAGGCCTATCATGGAGCCCTGTCGAGGCTCCGACCCGGGTTCGAATCCCGGTCCGGGCGTATTGTCTTAATCAAAGCTCGATTACCATTAATTGAGCAAAATATTCTTTTTTGATCTTTTTTTGAAAATTTTTGAAAAATATTTTATTATTAATTCTTTAAAATTTCTATTAACAACTGTTTAAAAGACCCTTGATATTTAATCTTGATTTATGTAAGGCTTCTTAAATTAGAACTTAATAATAAATATTGATATAAGTTCAGGATTTTAACTTAGATTTCTGATTACATAAAATATGTAAACATCTCTTCTAGTAGTGTTTTCTCAATATGATTCTTCTTCTGGGTTATTTTTTATTTTCATATTTATAAAAACATATTTCTTCAGGACAGGCCTGAGTTTTCCTGATAACCCTGTTTATACACTATTTTCCTGCCAAATACAACAAAATCTGCTATATTGTCAATGTATGTCATTTTTAAAATGACGATATATTTAGGAATCTTATATTCACTGCTCGATAATAGATCCATAAAAAGATTGGGGTTTTAGGCTAGTTTTAATAAAAAATAAGTAAAAATACATAACAAGTAGATAAAAAGATAACTGGAATTATAGAAGCTAGAAGAGTGCAAGAATGGCATTTGGCAGTGATGTTTTAAATAATCAGGAAGAGAAGGCCACAAATTTAGACGACAAGATAAAACAAATTAGAGAATCAATGGAAAATGAGTCCAATGTTTTTCTTAAAGCAACAAAAGAATTTGTTTTTGAATGGACCTTAAGAGAAATGAAAATCCCTGTGTTCTCATTCAGTGTAGAAGATCCAGAAAGGACTTCATACAGTTTAAAAATAGATAGCCATAAACCCCAAGAACTGAAAATTGACATGAAAGAATTCTCTGAAATGATATCAGAGCTTGTCGAGGCCCAATTAAATATTGATGATTACTGGCTTCATAGAAACTCCCTTCCTCAGACAGAGCTTTCTCAGGATTACTTTGAGTTTAAAAAAGAAAAAATGAGAAAGCAATTGAATTCAAGTATAAAGATTATACTGGGATGCTGCGTAGAAGCTGCCGCGCAGCTAAAAAAGGAAGATTTTAAAAATGGGGGCTGGGTAAAAGAGAAAGGAAAATTAAAATATGTCTGTTTTCTGAGATTTTCAGACGAGATGACAAACTGTCTAAACCAGTATTTTGAACTGCCTGAAAAATTATATGTTTTAAATTATGAACAAAAAGAAATAAAAAACAAATAAAAGAGTTAAAACAGGAAACACAGGTAAATAAAAATTAATAAAACGAGATTAAATGCAGAGAAACCAAATAAACAAAAAGTAATCAAGACGAACTAATAAAAAAAACTAATAACGATAAAACTGGGTGCAGGAAATCAGTATAAAGACTAAAACTAACGACAAGAACTTTATCTACGAACACCAGAATTACCTTTCATGACAGCTCTGAATTTTAATATAAAAGAAGCTATAGAAGCAGCAAAAGCAGATGCCTACCTTATGACAGGCAATATTCATAGCTCTGACATTTATTATGTAACACATTTTCTTGCTTCTGATGAATTCACATATCTTCAAACAAAAAAAGGAAAAGAGATCCTTTTTATTTCTCAGATGGAAAAAGGAAGAGCTGAGATCGAGTCCAGAGTTCCTAATATAAAAACAACCCAAGATCTTGGGTATAGAGAAAAAATTAAGGAAAAAAAAGATGTTTCTGTGGCCTATGCCGCCTGTATATCAGAATTATTGCTAGCGGAAGGGGCAAAAAGAATTTCAGTCCCTTATGATTTTCCGACATTTTATTCAGAATTTCTTAAAAATTCAGGTTTCTCAATATTACCTATAAAAAGTCCTTTCAAGGAAATGAGAAGCCTGAAAAGACCGGAAGAAATTGATGCTATAAAACATGCTCAGATGGCCGGAGAAAAGGCTATGGAAGCAGCAATAAAAGCAATTAAAAAAGCCGACAACAGAGATAATTTCCTCTATTATGAGGGCGCGACCCTTACCGGAGCCAGGGTTAATTCTATTATTGATCACACTTTGCTTGATTTTGGATGTGAGACAGAAGAGCTTATTGTTTCATGCGGGAAAGACACAGCGAATTGTCATGGAAGCACACATGGCCCTCTTAGAGCAAATTCACCAATTATCATTGATATTTTCCCGAGAAGTAAAAAAAGACGCTATTTTGCTGACATGACGCGCACAGTGCTTCATGGCGAGGCTTCAGAAGAACTAAAAAGAATGTACGAAGCCGTACTTGCAGCTCAGGAAAAAGCCTTTGAAATTATAAGGCCGGGAGTTCCTGCTGCCGCGGTACATAATGCAGTATGCGAAACTTTTGAGTCACTCGGTTACCACACCTATAAAAGTGGCTCTAAAGTAGGCTTTATTCATTCTACAGGACATGGAGTCGGGCTTGACGTACATGAACTTCCAGGCGTTGGGGAAAATGAAGCATTACTTGAAAAAGGTAATGTAATTACCATTGAGCCCGGGTTATATTATCCGGAAATCGGAGGAATCAGGCTTGAAGATATTGTGCTCGTTACTGAAAATGGTTTTGAGAATCTTACAAGCCTTGAAAAGAAATTTGTCCTATAATCAGCTATATTAAAACACTACTTTTATTTTTATATCCCATATAAAAGCCCCGGTTATTTCAGAAATATTTAGGCTAAAAATAATAATGTCGCATTAAGAAGAAATATTCAGAAATTAGCAGTTATATTGATAAGTTTTAATTTTAATAATTATATTCGATGATTACCTGTATCTCAGGGCAAAAAATTAAAATTGGAAAATAATGAGTAAACGAGTAAGACATCAGGAAAAATATCTATTCCAAAAGAATTAGGAATCTAAATAATTGTATCTGGTGGGTTAATAATATGACTGATAATATAAGCAAGAAGCAGGCGATTCTTGAAAAATACAGGGAAGCGGGCAGGATTCTGAAAACTGTCAGGGCTGAAGCTGTAGAAATGATAACGGTTGGAAATAGTCTACTGCAAGTTGCAGACTTTGTTGAGGCTCGAACTATTGAACTGGGAGGAAAAACTGCATTTCCCTGTAATATTTCGCGAAATACAGAGGCTGCCCACGCGACCCCAAAAGCAGGCGACTCTGAAGTTTTCGGAAAAGACATTGTAAAACTTGACCTCGGGGTACACGTAGACGGATATATTGCAGATGCAGCTATAACTATTGACCTGTCGGGCAATTCTGATATTGTAAAAGCAGCTGAAGAAGCTCTGGCTGCAGCAATCGAGCTTGCCAGGCCTGGAGTTACTACAGGGGAAATTGGAGCTGCAATAGAAGGAAGTATTCGAGCGTATGGATTAAATCCTATAGTAAACCTTACAGGGCACGGACTTTCCCAATATGAAGCCCA
>JBNAKO010000050.1:0-13173 GCA_049706495.1 Methanosarcina sp.
GCAGGCCCGACCTGCGACAGCATGGATATTCTTTATGAAGATCATAAATACAGTTTCCCACATACTATGCGGGAAGGTAACAGAGTTTACGTCTTTACCACAGGCGCATACACTCAGAGTTACAGTTCTGTGAGCTTTAATGGTTTTCCGCCGCTTAAATCCTATATAATTGAAGACTCATAACTGAAATTGATTGAACCTGTAGAATCTGTATAGAACTTAAATATAATTATAAAGAGACCAAATTATAATAAAAAAGACTGGCTATACTAATATATTTGAAAGTGAGTTATAATTAATACTAAAATACTCATTCTGATAATTTAAAAGGCAGAATAACTTTTAATAATTTCTGCCTTTTCCATTGATTCTTCTATTTTTTTGTTTTTTATTTTTCGTTTTTTAATTTGCCTTTTTCTTTTTATTTTCCTTTTCTATTTTCCTTTTCTATTTTCTTCTTCTTTTTCTATTCCTTTTTTCTTCTATTCCTTCTTTATTTTTTACTTTCCTTTTAGATGTTATTTCCCTCTGTTACTTATCGGCGTTTTTAATTCTTTAATTATATAAAGTAAAATCAAGCAGGGCTTTTTATACCTTTCTTTTGCAAAATAGCCCAGGCAGTAAGTACTAGAGCCCCGCAAGCAAAAGCAATACCTCCAAGTACTGGAATTTTATCTGCCCATTCCAAAGAGATTAACCACATACCTGCAGCTCCTAATGTAAAATAACTAAAAATCAGGAGAGAAGAAGCTGAGCCTGTATCTCTGTCTACCTGTTCAAGCACAAGGTTATTGCTTGGAGGTCTGCTCAGGCCTATTGAAAAAGTAATCAAAAACATTGGGAGAGCGAAACTCCAGGGTCCATGCTGTCCGGTTGCAAGCAGGAAAACTCCTCCCAGGAATATTCCTGTAAACCCGAGCGTCATTAAACGCCTGGAACCTAAAAAGGTTTTCAACCTTATACAGAAAAAAGAGCCAACCATGAGAGCAAGCGCATTAAATGCAAAGAAGTAACTATAATTTTGCTCATTCAGGCCGAATTCGTTAACATAAATTGCAGAAGAGCCTCCAACAAAGCTGTAAAGCGGGAAAAGGCTTGCTGACATTACAAGCACCATTATCAGATAGAAAGGATTGAGCATAAGGCGTCCGTAGCCATGCATAACTCTGGAAAAAGGAGTTTCCGACACAGACTCAAGCGTTTCAGGGAAACGGAACACGCAAACCATACCTATTGCCCCCATTAAAGCTTGAGAGATAAAAATCCAGGGCCATGAAAAATCAAGAAGAATCCAGCTTCCGATTACAGGGGCAAGCATAGGTGCAAGCGCCATGATCACGGCTATGTAAGCCTGAATTCTCTCCCTTTCGTGCCCTGAAAAAATATCTCTGGTCATTGCCATTGAAAGTGAGGAACATGCAGCAGCCCCTGCTGCCTGCAGCATGCGGGAGAGAATTAGCATAGAAGCATTTGAAGCAAAAGCGCAGCAAAAACTTGCAATTATATACACTGTAAGTCCAAAAAGGAGAGGCCTGCGGCGGCCAAATCTATCGGAAATAGGGCCGTAGAACAGAAGGAAAAAACCATAAGTTATAAAGAAACAGACAAGTATCAGGTTTATTACAGACATGGGTTCATTCCACATTACAGCAAGAGAAGGAAGAGCAGGCAAAATCATGTCTGTTGACAGTGCAGGAAAAGCTGTCAGAAGAGCCAGCATAGGTATAGTTCCCTTCAAATTACTTTTTAATCTAGCGTTTGAATTTTTCTTAAACTCTCCTATAGAATTCTCTTTCTGTCCTCGGTCATTTTTATTTCTTAAATTATCCCCTTTTTTTCTAAAATGCATAACGAATCCTTTTTAGTTTTAATCAATTAAAATCTAATATTCTCATAATAAAATAAATTAAAATAAATATTATGAATAGTGAACGAACAAATAGTTTATAAAATTTTGGTTGTGAAAATTAGTTTGCCTGGAATGCTAATTATTAACCTACAAACTCAGTTCTAAATTAAATTCAAAATCTTTTCTCTCGAAACTTTTCGTCTAAATGAATTACATATTTAAAATAAATTAGATATCGCAACTAACCAGATTTAATTAAGTCAGATTAAGTTAATTAAAAAGACTGAACCAGATTAAGTTAGACTAAATTAGATTAGGTTAGATTAAGTTAAATCAACTTAAATCAAGTTAAATCATGTTGGATCAAATTAAATTATAATGGGGAGCTAAACAGGATGGAAAACTTAAGAAAATATGGAAACTTTCCATTTTAGCTTGCAATTATTCATGGAGGTCCGGGTGCTCCGGGAGAAATGGCTCCGGTAGCCAGAGAACTTCTTTTTATTGAAGGCTCGCAGGCAGGAATTCTTGAACCGCTTCAAACAGCAACAACTCTTGAGGGCCAGATTCTTGAGTTAAAATGTGTTCTTGAAAAAAATGGAACCCTTCCAGTAATACTAATTGGTTTTTCCTGGGGGGCAATGCTCAGCTTTATTTTTACTGCCAGATACCCGGAATTTGTTAAGAAACTTATACTTATTGGAAGCGCCCCCTATCAAGAAAGGCATGCTAAAGACATAATGGATACTCGAATAAGCAGACTTGGAAAAGAAGACTGGGAAAGTTTTCTCCGCTTGACTGAATTTCTAAATGATCCCTTTTATAAAAAACTGGGCCCGGATGCAAATAAAGATGCAGCCCTCTGCAGCTTTGGAAAATTAATTTCCAGAGTCGATGCTTATAATCCACTTCCTTATGAAGATGAAGTGCTTGCCTGTAACTATGATATTTTCAAGCAGGTGTGGGAAGAAGCCAGTGAATTGAGGAAAAATGGTAAACTTCTTGAGCTGGGAAAATATATTGTCTGCCCTGTTGTTGCAATACATGGCGACTATGACCCTCATCCCTTTGAAGGTGTCAAAGAACCTCTTTCTAAGGTTTTAAGGAACTTCAGGTTTATTTTATTGAAAAAATGTGGACACAGGCCCTGGATTGAAAAAGAAGCAAAAAAGAATTTTTATGAAATTCTTGAACAGGAGATTAAGTACAAATAAATGGGTAATGAAGTTAAAACAAAATTAAAAGGAAATCGGTATATAATTTCTGGAATTTATAGAATTTCTAAAGATTTTACATTACCAGCATAATTTCATGTTAGATTTATTAATGCAATTAAAAAAAGAAAATGGTAGGGAAAACGTGAGAAAACTTGATCGAACAGTCTCAGTTAATTTATTTTATTGCAGCTTCTGCAGCTCTTACCCTTCTGCCTGGCCCTGATATTCTGTTTGTGCTCACTCAAAGTATTTCTCAGGGAAAAAGTGCAGGAATTGCAACCGCGTCCGGCCTGTGTACAGGTGTCCTTATACATACGACTGCAGCAGCTCTCGGAATTTCAGCTATTGTCTACAAATCTGCTCTTGCTTTTGAGATTGTAAAATACGCAGGCGCAGCTTACTTGCTTTACCTTGCCTGGCAGGCTTTCAGGGAAAAGGGAGAATTAATTTCTTCGGCGCCTGCTCGAGAGACCGAAATTTTTGCTCTTTACAGGCGTGGGATTTTTATGAACGTTTTGAACCCTAAAGTGGCACTATTCTTCCTTGCATTTCTCCCTCAATTTGTAAACATAAGCTCAGGAGATGTCCCGATGCAGATGATTTTTCTGGGAATAATTTTTATGATACAGGCCTGGCTGATCTTTTCTGCAATCTCGGTGTTTGCAGGGGTTATAGGCGAAAAAATAGTCAAAAGACCAAGGGTTGGAAAATATATTAACTATGGAAAAGCCGGAATTTTTACCTTCATTGGGGTTAAACTTGCCCTGTCCCATAAATAATTATATTGAAATAAAATTGATATTGAAATAAAATTGTTGTATTATTTTGTATTTCAGGAATTTAGTACCTCAATGTTATTTTATTCATAATATTGTTTTTATCGTGTTCATCTCATATTTATGTAATGCACTCTTGTATCTTAGGATTTTGATAGCTTTCATTAAAAAATTAACATAAAATAGCATAAAACAAATATAAAATAAAATTACATAATAGAAAACGAAATAAGTCCTGAATAACAGATTATACTGAAGATAATATGAAGTCAGATCCTCCTCAATTAAATCTTGAACAGCTTGAAAAAAAGCTGAATGAATTTTTCTCTAGCGAAGCTCATGTTATTGTTGCTTATCTTTTTGGTTCAACAGCTCGAGGGGAAACAGGCTGCCTGAGTGATATTGATATTGCTGTACTATTTGACGAGGCTCTTCTGAAAAAAGAGGGTTTTGACCTCCAGCTAAAGTTGATAATTGATATTGGAGCTCTTCTTAAAACAAATAGTGTTGACCTTGTTGTTCTTAATGACTGTCCTCTGCTCCTGGCGTTTAATATTATCCGTGATGGAATTATTTTGAAATCCAATGAAAATAAAAGGATACGATTTGAAACAAAAATAATGTCAAGGTACCTTGATGAGCAGTTCCATATTAAAAGACATGCTAAGGAGAGCCTTAAAAGGTTTGCTCAGGGTGAATTCTGATGATAGAAGAGATTACTTTCAAATTGGAACAATTAAGAGAATACGTCGGCCTTCTCAAAGAATATCAGGCCTGTGATTTTGAAGAAATCAGAATCAATCGCACCCTTAGAGGAGCGATTGAAAGGTATATGGAAATCTCCCTTGCCTGTATGATTGATATTTGCGAAATGATCATCTCTGGAGAGAAATTAAGACGCCCTGATAGTTATCGAGAAGTTATTCTTACCCTTGGCCAATTTGACATTCTTCCTAAAACCTTTGCAGAGAAGCTGGCACCTGCTGCCGGTTTTAGAAACGTACTTGTACATATGTATGCTGATATTAATTTGGAAATACTTTATTCTCATCTTCAAAATGATATTGATGATTTTGAAGAATTTGCGGGATATGTTGCGAAATATCTTGTCTCCAAATATAATTAAACAAATTCCTATTTTTTACTTGATAAGAAAATAGAATCTATCTTTTCCATCTGTCTTATTCACTTAGCTGAACATTTTAAACGAACATTTTAATCAAATATTTAACTACAATAGATCTAAATTATTCAGATTGTTCAGTTTTTGATATTCACACTCTGTGTACATTGCTAAATGACGAAAATCTATTTTAAAAGCAATTCCTAAATTATATATAAATTCCAGTGAATATCTAATTAAAACGGGGGAAGTCATAATGCCAAGAGTAATTCATTTTGATATACATGCGGAAGATGTTGCAAGGGCAAAAAAGTTTTATGAAGGTGTCTTTGATTGGAAGATAGAGAGATGGGAGGGAGCTCTAAATTACTGGAATATAACAACCGGGAAAGAAGGAGAGCCAGGAATTAATGGCGGACTAATGAAAAGGCAGGAAGGGAATCCTCGAGCCGACACTCCTATAAGTACTTATATATGTACAATAGAGGTTCCAAATCTTGATGAATTCCTGCATAAGGTACAGAAGCATGGTGGACAAGTTACTATGGAAAAGAGACCAATACGTGGTATAGGTTGGTTTGCGTATTGTCTGGATACTGAAAGGAATATATTCGGTATAATGCAACCTGACAAAGATGCTAGATAATGTTTTATCTAAACTAACTCAGATATTCTTGCTATTTATTATTTTTCCGAATTCCAACTTTTCAGCTATTTTCATAACCTTCCTAATCGTCCATACAATAATCTCTATATAGATCAAGAAGCTGATCCAACTAGCAATTTTTCTCGCTTATTTTCTCTGTTTTTAAATTTACTATACTCCCTTATCATTAATCCTGCAGCTAACCCGCACGCCAGAAAATCCGAAATAGGGAATGCTGCCCAGATTCCTTGCAGTCCGTAATATTTCGGGAGAATAAGCACAAGGGGCAGCAGGAAAAGAAGCTGTCTTGCAAGAGACAGGATAAAGGCTGGCCTTGGTTTTCCAAGGGCCTGAAACATAGTTGTGCCTACTAGCTGGAAACCTATGAAAGGAAGGACAATTACCACAATCCGCATAGCTTCCACGCCTACGGCTATAAGTCCGGGATCGGAACTAAAGATCCGGATTAGCTGGGCAGGAAAAAGAAACATAAGAAGAAAGCCTGGGAGTGAAAAAACAGTACTAACTTTCAGGGCTACTTTAACAGCTTCAATTACTCTGGAAAACTGTTTTGCGCCGTAATTATATCCGATAATTGGCTGAAGCCCAAAAGAAATTCCGAGCATAGGCAGAAAAACAAGAAGGAGCAAACGATGAATAATTCCGAAGGCTGCAATTGAAATATCTCCTCCATAGGTTGCGAGCGCATTATTTACAAAAATCATCATTATGCTGTTTGAAGCTTCAACAATGCATGGGCCAATACCTATAGCAAGTATCTGTTTTGAAATGCCTGTGTCCGGAATAAGAGCTTTTAATTTAAAAGAAACTGCGCTTTTCCCTGAAAAGAAATAGCGGAGCAAAAAGATAGTTGACACAAGCTGGGCCAGGATAGTTGCAAAGGCTGCTCCTCTTATTCCCATATCAAGCCCAAAAATAAAGATCGGGTCAAGGATAATATTCAAACCTGCTCCAAGCAGCATTCCGAACATTGCATACCTGGCATTGCCTTCGGCTCGTACAAGGTCTTCAGTTGCAAGCCCGAGTGTGAAAAATGCAGAACCTGCCATTATTATTTCAAGGTAGGCTCTGGCGTAAGGCAGAATTCCAGGGGTTGCCCCAAAAAAACGCAGTAAGGGCTCAAGGAAAATGAGTCCCATAAGGGAATATAAAAGACCAAGAAAGATTCCCAGGAAAAAAACGGTGCCAAGGGTCTTTTCGGCCTTATGCGGTTCCTTTGAGCCAAGAGCTCTTGAGACAATAGAAGCTCCTCCTACCCCGAGCCCTATTGCAATCCCCATTGCCAGCATCTGGATTGGAAAAGCAATCACAAGGCCTCCTATGCCTAAAACGCTTTCTTCTCCAAGGGCCCGGCCAACAAAAAAGGTGTCAACTACGTTGTAAAAGGCGTAAACAAACATCCCTATAATCGAAGGGGTTGAAAGCCTGAAAAGTAATTTTCCTATTTTTTCCGTGCCTAAAAGCCTGCTGTGTTCGTGTATGCTGGTTATCCCCTGTCAGTTATTTTATGGTGCCGCAGCAAATGGAATTCTCCGTAAGCAAGTATAATATAAAGTCTTTTCGTAAGTAGGTAAAAACTTATTAAAAGCAAATAAATGAAAAAAGTCGGCCCAGGTGACTGAACAAAATTTAAAATGCCACCTGAATCTCAGTGCATAATTTAATGCCAGTGATTGAAGTTAAATCAATAAAGTAAATTATAATTCGATGGATTAAAGATACTGGAGAATTTAAAGGCTAAGGAGATTTGAGATTAGGAATAATTAATAGATTCGATTAGCAATAGAGAGACAGGCACCCAGGTAAATCTTAGCAACTTACCCTAACCATTTGTTTTATTATATTTATCTTAATTTACTTCTCTTAATTCTCTTAATCTTTCACTTACCAAGTACAGGATTATAATGGAGTGAAAAGTTGAAAAAAAAGGAATTCAGGCAAATTAGAGCTTTAACATTTGGAGAAGCGCTCTTTGATATAATTAAAGGGGTCCCTCTTCTTGGTGGAGCTCCTTTAAACCTTGCAGCTCATCTTGCAAAATTAGGGGCGAGACCTGTTGTAATTACTGCAGTAGGAAATGATTCTCTTGGCGAAATTTTAATTTCAAGAGCCAAGGAAATGGGAATCGAGACCTCATATATTTTGATTGATGAAAAAAGGCCTACAGGAACTGTTAATGTTGAATTGAAAGGAGAAGGCATCCCTATTTTCACAATCAGTGAAGAGGTAGCCTGGGATGCAATCATTCTGGATGAAGAAAAATTTAAATCTCTTAAAGAGGTGGAATGGGATGTTTTTTGTTTCGGAACGCTCGCACAAAGGTCAGAAGTGAACAGGAATACTTTAAACCGCCTGCTCTCTGAGATAAAAGCAAAACATTTTTTTTATGATATAAACTTGAGAACCGGATTCTATAAAGAAGAATGGATCTTATCTTCACTTGAACGTTCCACAATTTTAAAAATGAATGAAGAAGAAGCAATGTTTGTTTCAAATATGCTCTTTGGCCAGGAATTTTTCAACCCGCAATTTCTTTCAGGAAAGTCTGATATGCAAAACAAAATGTATAATAAACTCTGCAGCCGGCTTATTGAGAAATACCCTGATGTTGTTGCAATCTGTATAACAAAAGGCCCTGATGGGGCTGCTGTTTATTCTAACGGGACTTATGAAGAAATAAGAACCTCCCCTGCTGGAGTCGAAGATACAGTAGGAGCAGGAGATGCATTCTCCGCAGGTTTTCTTTATACGTATCTTTCAGGATCTAGTGTTTCTAAAGCTGCCTCAGTAGCTACTATTCTTGGAACTTATGTTGCATCAAAACCTGGTTCCGTGCCGGAATATTCAAAAGATCTTAAAGAAAAATTAAAATCAGTAGGCTTAAATTTGAGTTTTAATTCAAATGAATAAAAATATAAAATAGATAAGATATTCAAAAATATAAAAACGAAAAACTGGATGAAATAAATAAAAAATAATAAATAAAAAAGATAAATATGTAGTAAAAATTAAAATTAAGAATTAAGGCTCCAACACTATTTAAAAAGGAATTCCCCAGAGCGGGTACCATTTTTCCACATTTTTTTCTACAGGCATTTCCCTTTCCATATCAGCCCTGAGCCTGAATTCAAACGGGCTGTCCCTTTCCTGACCTGAAAGCGGAACAAATGGATAATAGGTTCCCTGTTTAAAGTTATATATCCAGTATACTTCCTTTCTACTGCCATTTTTCCTTTCGCGCCCGGAAATTCCGGGTTCAGGCTCGCTGTTAAACTTAAAAATAGCACAGAGAATTTGCTCTCCGAAACCATGCTGTTCAAGCGTCTGGCTAACCAGGTGGATGCTTGCAACAAGGTCTTCAAAATTAGGATCTTTAAAAATAGCCCACAGAAAATTAAATTCATCTTTTTCCAGCTTGAATTCGGTCTCCGTTTCTTTTGAGCTATACTCAAGCAGTTCCTGAATCTCTTTTCTTGCAGTTTCGTAAGCTGTGGCTCCTATTGGCTTGAAACAGATTCCTGCAAATCCTGATGGTTCTAAACCTAGATTCATCTCAAGAGTAATACTGGCTGTGGAAATTGCAAAAAGCTTTTCACTTTTTGCTTTCGGAAGCCTGCTTCTCCCAAGAACTGCGTCCATAAAATCCCGGAAACCCATCCAATTGTCTCCTTTTTCTCTTTTCAACCTTGTTTTGTCCTATTTTAGTTTTTTCTTACCTTATGTGTTTAATGATTTATTTTTCCTGTTATTTTTCATGATCTGTAATTTTCTAGATCCTTATTTTTTGGTAGTCCACTAATAATCGGTTGATATTTCCCCGAGAATTCACAGATTCGCATTCCGCTTTCATTTTTTGCTTTATGCACGCTCAATTTTTTTATGCAGATAAGCTTAGAAAGCAGGCACAGGTGAATAATGTATATTCAAAGATGAAATCTCAACCAGTTAATGATGCACGACCTATTTTTTAATTCTTTATTTTTTGATTATTTATTTTCAGCTCATTTCCTGCTGCATCCTTTCGAGCCTGGCTATTCTTTTTTCTACAGATGGGTGCGTGGAAAAAATATCCATTATAGAAGAACCGGAGAGTGCAGGCACAGTGAAGAAAGCATTCATACCTTCCATTGATCTGAGGTCTTTACTTGGTACCCTATCCATAACTCCGCTAATTTTCATAAGAGCGGATGCAAGAACAGACGGCTGCCCTGTAATAATGGCCGAACCCCTGTCTGCAGCATATTCCCTGTAGCGAGAAAGGGCACGAATCAATACGAAACTCACAACCCAGACTGCAATCGAAACCAGCCAGACAAGAATAAAAGCTCCTCCTTCGCGCCGTCTATCTCCTCCCATGTATCCGAAATAAAGGCTGTTCCGGACAAGGAAAAAAGCCAGGGTTGAGATGAAACTCGCTATAGTCATGACAGCCATATCTCTGTTTTTAACATGGCTTAATTCGTGAGCAAGTACGGCTTCAAGTTCCGCAGAGTTGAGTTTGTCCAGAATTCCTGTAGTAACTGCAACAATAGCTTTTCCCTGGTTTCGGCCGGTTGCAAAAGCATTCGGGACATTCGAATTTACAATTGCCACCTGAGGCTTTGGCAAGTCAGCTATCGCACACAGCCTTGTAATTATTCCGTGTAACTGTGGAGCTTCGCTTTCTGAAACGACATGAGCTCCCGTTGACAATAAAACCAGTTTATCCGAATAGAAGTACTGAATAGCCATAAACAGGCCTACAAACAGCAGTATAAATGTAGGCTGAGTCCCATTATACCAGAGAAAAGTTAGAAAAAAAAGATAAACTACCGCCAGAAGAAACATTGTAAAAAGCATTCTTGCTTGAAGACCCCAATCTCGTTCCCATTTTCTTTGCATACCTCTTCTCCCTCATTTTTATAATTTTTTCGTGGATTTCTGACTATGTTTGATACTTTTTATTAATATCTTTTTATTCTTCAACCTTCTTCAACCTATTTCTTTTTTCATTTCATGTTTCAAATACACATATTCAACTTCCAATGAAGTTCAACTTCCAGTGAAAATTAATACTCCAAATATGGTTTTACCTGCAGATAAATAATTTATTTGAAAACCACAATATTATTAATAAGAGTATTATTAATAAGAATACAAATCTGTTAATCATTCTATATCAGGCTATAGTTTAAAAACCCATAAGTAAAACTCAATAGTTTAATAATCTATTATTATCATTCCAGTTGCCAAACAACTTATTTTCTTTTGTTTTTTTAATAAAATTAGTTAATCTTTTTTTAAATTCGGGAGTTCCTTCCTTAAATTCAAGAATATAACTTATACGCACTCTTTTGTAAAGGTCTGGGAAGCCCTGGAAATTATTCCATACATCTGGGTCTTTCATTAATTCTTTTTTAATATATTCAGGGATTTCAAAATTACTTATATTAAGGTCAGGCAGTGTGGCTAACCCTGACTGTTCTATTTCTCCAAGCTTTATCAACCTGCGGGCACGTTCTTTATTGAGTTCAGTCCATTTACTTTTCCTTCTCCTCGGAGTAAATCTTATCGCCAGATGATTTTGGTTTATTTTTTTGGCAATCCCATCTATCCACCCAAAACAAATGGCTTCTTCTACGGCATCCAAATATTCTAATTTTTTTTGTTGAACTTTATCCTTTTCAAAAATCAACCAGATCTCTTTTTTCGAAGCATAATTTTCTGAAAGCCAGAGCCTCCACTCTTGCCTATCAGCTGGTTTAAATCTTTCTTTAATTTCCATTATCTTAAATTGCGATACGAAGCTAAAATCTATTTTCGTCCAAATTAATAAATAAATAGAAATAGAATAAAAAGGAGGTTAAAATAAAAAGTAAAATAAAAATTAAAGAATTAAAAATTAAAGAATTAAAAATTAATAAGAGCAAAAAACAAAACAAATAAAATATAAAAAGAAAAATGGAAAATAAATAGAAATAAAAATAGAATCTGAAATTCTATTTTTTACATATGCTCTCCTACTTCTTGTTTTCTCTTGTTTTCTCTTTATGCCTTCTTAGAAGAAAACTGTCTCAAAAGATAAATCGCAAGTTTTTATTAAATATAACCTATAAATTTTTTAACAATTTACGACAACAATTGACATTATGTGTCCTTAAAATAAGGAGGCTTTTAATAATAGCAGAGTATTTATAATTGGAGTGTAATTTCCATACTGGTATATTAGCTTAGTTTACAGCATAATTTATACAAATAGCACCAGATAATCTTAGAAATGTATTAGATATTTAAAACTACTAATATATTTATAAAGTGCTCAATAAATGTTTAATATTAAACTTATTATTTCTTTTCAAATATAAAAGATACAGAATGCCATTCTAAAATAAGGCAAACTTTTTTAGCCCTCTGGGTTAATAAAAATTAATGTATCTTTAACACTATTTAAAATTAAAATTTTAATACTTAATTTTTATTAAAAATTTCTCAGGCATAGTTATGCAAAACATACTCTCAGTTCAAGCCCTTACAAAAAAATTCGATGAGCTTACAGCGGTTAAAGGTATTAGTTTTGATGTTGAAGCAGGTTCTATTTTTGCCTTTCTGGGCCCTAATGGGGCGGGTAAATCTACAACCATAAAAATGCTTACAACAGTCCTGAGGCCTACATCCGGGGAAATAAATATCAATGGTTTTAATGCACTTAAAGAACAGGACAAAACCAGAGCTTCTTTTGGAATAGTCTTTCAGGACCACAGTCTTGACGAAGAACTTACTGCACAGGAAAACATGGTTTACCATGCTGTCATTTATAAAGTGCCTAAAAAAGAAAGAGCAGAAAGGATTCAAAAAGCCCTGGAGATCGTCGGGCTCTGGGAAAGACGGAAGGATCTTGTCAAGAAATACTCAGGAGGAATGAAACGCAGGCTAGAGATAGCCCGGGCCCTTGTGCACTATCCGAAGATTCTTTTTCTTGATGAACCTACTGTAGGCCTTGACCCCCAGACTCGAAGATCAATCTGGGACCATATCAAAACCTTAAATGAAGAACGAAAAATGACAATCTTTCTAACCACTCACTATATGGAAGAAGCCGAAGCTATTGCCGATAAAATTGCAATTATTGACCACGGGAAAATTATAGAATCCGGCACAGTTGAGGAAATAAAAACCAGTACAGGAGCCGAATCCCTGGAAGAAGCTTTTTTAAAGCTGACAGGCAGGGATATTCGCGATGAAACTAATGAGCCCATGGGCCGTATGAGGATGATTCGGGGCATAAGAAGGAGGAACAGGCATTGATCGAAGTTATCTATATTCTCTGGCTCAGGCAGCTCAAGCATTACTGGCGTTCCAAGGCCAGGCTTATAGGTTCGCTTGGCCAGCCCCTCTTATTTATGATAGCCTTCGGGTTTGGATTCGGCCCAATGTACACAAGAGCCAGTGGAGGCGCAAATTACATGGATTTTCTTGCTCCTGGCATTGTTTCCATGTCAATTCTCTTTACTGCTGTCTTTTCGGGACTCGAAGGTATCTGGGACAGGCAATTCGGTTTTTGA
>JBNAKO010000051.1:0-1139 GCA_049706495.1 Methanosarcina sp.
AAGTTTACGAACGCTGGAACAGGGAATGCAGGTCTCCTGAAGAAGCTGTGGAGAAGTTCAGGGCACATTTTGAGTTTGGAGGCCATAAAGCAGCTATAGTAGGAAGGGCTGCAAAAGAATACAAACTCTATTTTGTTTCAGGCCTTCCTGATTTAGAAAGCAGAAACGCCTTTTTCATTCCTGCAAAAAGCGTACAGGAAGCTCTCAACCATATCCTTTCTGAAAATCCCGGGGCAAAAATTCATGTAATGCCCAATGGCGGATGGACACTGCCTGTGAAAAAGCATAATAAAAAACTTAGCTTTAACTAATATTATTTGGGATCTAAAAATATTCTTAAATCCCAATATATTATTAAAATTTTAAAGTAGCAAAAATATTTTTTTACAGCTTAAAATCATTGTTAATAAAATCATTGTTGATAAATTATATCTCAGGATTTACAGTTTAATAATATATTTTTAATAAGATATATTTTAATAAAAGATACTTTCTAATAATATATGAATACTCAAATAATAGCTTTAAAGCGCAGGCTTAAACTGTGTTTAGAGTATATTTAAATTAGAACCGCTTTCAGGAAATTATTTTACGGATTTTTATTTTATCATATGTCTTTACTCCAGAATTTCAAAGCTTCCACAAACTTCTAAAAGAAAGTATCAACATAACATGGCTGCAAATATGAAAAAGATCAAATTTGCTTTCGGAAACAGGACAATTGAACTGGATATCCCTGAAAAAAACCTTTCTAGTATTGTTTTGCCCTCAGAACCTGGAAAAAAAGAGGAACCGGCAATTTTAATTAAGCAGGCTCTTGAAAATCCTGTAAAGAGCAGGCGGCTTTCTGAGCTTATTAGTCCAACTTCCAGGATTGCAATAATTGTTAGTGATATCACCAGGCCTACTCCTACTACAAAAATCCTTCCACCTCTGCTTGATGAGCTTTATCTTGGCGGGGCAAAAGATGCGAATATCACTATTGTTTTTGCCCTTGGGCTTCACAGGCAGCAGACCGAGGAAGAATGTATAAAGCTTGTTGGAAGAGAAATTTTTGACAGGATAAGATGCATTCAACACGACAGAGAAAAGTGTAGACATATAGGGGAAACCAGTTTTGGGACTCCTGTCGAGGTCTT
>JBNAKO010000052.1:0-27360 GCA_049706495.1 Methanosarcina sp.
AATTACTTATGTTATAAGGAGCACAGTTGATAATCTGGAACACAGGATTAAGAGCAATAATTTTGAGTTTTGGGATGGGTTCGGTAACAAGAAATAAAGTAATTACAATTTTTTCCCGCCGTAAGACCTGACATGGTCCCAGGCTTTGTGATAATCAGCAAAAAGCTCCTTATCTTCGTATATCGCACTGTTGTCTCTATTGTATACTTTTTTATCCTTTCCCACCGGACAAACTTTAATACATATCCCGCACGGCGAAATGTAGCGTTTATTTAACTCAGCACTATAGGAAGAACACATTTTCTTATCTGTAAGTCCACCAGGGTAATCTTCCTTATTAAGGGCATTTGTCGGGCACATTTTTACACAGCGCATACAGCGGGTGCAGAGCTGAGTTTCCAGCATTTGATCCTGAGGTAATTCGGCTGTTGTTAAAATTGAACTGAAACGCACCCTTGGGCCATATTCCGGGGTGAGGACTGTATTATTTACTCCAAAAGTCCCCAGTCCTGCGAGCAAAGCAGCATGCCTGTGAGAAAAGAATGCAATTGGATTTTGCAGGAGTACATCGATATTCCCATAGCCATCCCTGGGTATGAAAATAGACGGGTGCCCTCTATGGGTCATGAAGTTGGCCAGCCGGTATGTGTACTGATCAAGTAAATTATTTACAGTAACGTATAATTCGCGATAATATAGTGAAGGAGAGGTTTCCAGCACTGGGAGAGGGATAGGTAATCCGATAACTATCACAGATTTTGCTTCAGGATATATGGACTGAGGATAAAACTCTTCTGGAACCCAGGGTAAAAAGGGAGGATTCTTCCATCTCTCGACACTGGCAACCCCAACCAGGGGTATATCCAAGCTTTCGCATTTCTGCAGAAGTTCTTTTTTTAGATCTTGAGCCATGGATTCATCCTTTCTTTAGAATTCATTATTAGGAAGTAATTTCTCACTAATTTGAATATTTCTATTTATTAATACGTCGAAGATCATCTTAACTAAAGTAGAAAAAAATTAAAGTTACCATTTATATTAAAAAAGAGAAATATGAGGGCTTTTGAGGAGAAATGAAGTTTAACTTACTGAATTCTAAAGATTATTATTCTATATTGTTAGTCTGTTTTGTTTATTAATCTAACCTTCAGGTATATAATATAGTATTATTATTTATCTATTATTTATCTAATAGGAAAAGAAAATGACAATTATTAGTATTTTGGGTTGTAAAATCCTTCAGGATGAAATAATCTGGCTTATTGCAAATGACCCCCAGATAAAGAAAATTTTAATTGTAGCAAATGGAAATATTTCTGAATTTACAGAAAAACTCGATGACCAGCACATTGTTTATAACATCATTCCGTTAGAAAAACTATCACAAGCACTCAGTAGTGTCGATAAGGCTGAGCTCATTGTTGTAATTAATCTCATGGAACTTGGACTTCATGCAGTACCAAAGAGGCTGAAATCTGAAGTATATCAAAAAATCAGGGAAATGATACCATTCTCTAATGGTATTCTCATTTTTTACGGGCTTTGCGGTAATGTTCTGGGTAATGTGGAGGAAGACTTCTGTCTGGAAAAAGATGGTTGTACGGTGAGGATATTAAGGGACGATGAAAGAATTGTAGATGATTGCATAGGGGCAACAGTAGGTGGCGGTGCAAACTACCTTAAATTGCTTAAAACCCACAGTAAAGAGCCTGCTTTCTTTTTTACACCTATGTATGCCAGTTCGTGGAAAGAACTTTTAAACATCAACAAACTTCATTCTAATCCTGAAAAGGCGTTGAAAATGGCAAAACAGATCAATGACCTGGCTGGATATTCAAGAGTTGCAAAAGTCAATACAGGTCTTACATATGTAAAAGACATCGATGCAAAGATTGAAGAATATGCTAAATTGTTTGGATACAGTACATTCGAGATCAGAGGTAATCAGGAAATATTCAAGAAATGTTATATCTCAATAAAAGATGAAATACATAAAAAATATTAATAGAAGAGAATTATGCCAGTTTTAAGTATAATTGCCTGCGAAATGCTTGAAGATGAATTAGTATACATTCTCTCAAGGGACCCCGAAATTAGAAGGTTGTTTGTAGTAGAGGACAGGAACAGTTTAAGGCTTGCAGGAAAACTAAAGGCTGAAAATCTTAAGCCTCTTATGTTTCCGTATGACAGGTTGTACCCTATTGTATCGGAAACCAGGAGAAAATCTTCTGGCAATTTCAGGGGGAAGTTTTCGAATTTTCCTTTCTTTAAGAAAATATATGATATTATATTCAATAAAAAAAAGAAACAAGATCTAATTGTTGTTGTGAATCTTCTAAGAAAAGATTTACATTCTGATACTGATCTTTTGCAATCTGAAGTATACCGGAATGCTAAAGAAATGTCAAAAATCTCTAATGGTATTCTTCTATTTTATGGAAAATGTGGCTTCAGTTCCGAAAAAGTGCAGGTTAAATTGCAGCAACTTGAATGCCCTGTTTATTTTCTGAAGGATGATGGAGGGATAATTGTTGATGACTGTATAAGTGTAGCCCTTGGAGGAAACGAGACTTACACAAAAACAATGTTGTCGACAAATGGCAAAGGAGCCATATATGCAACACCAATGTGGCTTTCCGGCCTGAATGAAACGAATTATAAATCCACTGAATCTTATAAAAAAATCAGCAGATATCTAATTTCTCCGATGTATAGCCTTCTTTTTAAAATAAACAATCAAAGCTATAAAGATGTTAATTTTCATAGAAATGCTTCTGAATTTGCAAAAAACTTTGATATGAAGGTTATCGATATAAATGGAACAATGCAGGTAGCAATCAACTCATACATGAAAGCTAAAATTAACATGTGCAAAAATATAGAATAAGAGGCTGAGCTTATAACTTTGCGGTATTTTCCATTTAGGCTGTCATAATCATCTCTCTTATAAAGCAGCCCTAAAAACAGCAAGATATTCAAACTTTTTGTGAATCAGACCCTTTATCTATCACAAAACAAACTGATTTCCTTATTTTACTTGATTTCCTAAATTAGAGCATTTAAATACTCGATTTCAGGATCAGTTTTCTGACTAATTTTACATGCTAATATTACCCTGCTTTCATATCAACTGGTATTGTTTTCAGGTTTTATACTACATTTAAAACATAAGCCGGTATGATCCAGGCAACAGAACCGCCTGTATAGTAAACTTCAATATCAAAGCTTTTTTCTTCTTCCATCGGTTATGCTTTTCTTAAAAGCGTAATATTTCAAGTATTTAGAGAAGTTTTTCTGAACATGTTCTGGCATCTTTTTCAGCAGCTCGTCTGACACTGATTCCCATTCTTTGGCTCTCTCAAAACTTTTCATCGCAAGAGCTTCAGCCGATTCCGGATTGGCCAGATGGGTTGACTTTGCCCCTCCAATATTAACTGCATCAATGATTGCCTGTGGATTGTCTATCAAAGGACAGGGTCTTAGCGGGTTTTTAGAAAATGGCTGGGCATCTCTAAAAGTTGTGAAGAATTTTGACCTTAGAGCTTCAGCAAGTGTCACTTCATATATGTTTGAATCGGAGTAGTGGCAAAATGCACAGGGTTCAACATCCCCCTTAGCATTGATATGAACAAAACCGACGCCTGCTCCAATGCACCCGAAAGACAGATGTCCATTGTTCCAGAAATCTATGAGCACATAATCATGTTTTATGCTGTAATTTCGGATCTTTTCCTGTACATATGCTCTTTGCTCTGGAGTGCATACTATAGAAGTATCCGCACTGCTTCCTACTGGCATATACTGGAATAACCAGCCAAACCAGGCCCCTTTCTGGCGCATGTAATCAAGAAATTCATCGCTGGCTATGGTCTTATAGTTCTTTGAATGGTAACAGGCTGAAAAAGCAAATGCAATGCCTCTGGATCTTAAAATATCCATAGCCCTGATAGCTTTATCGTAAACACCTGTTCCTCGCCTGAAATCTGTTTCTTCCTTCGTCCCTTCAATACTTATAAAGACGTTCAAATTCCCCAGTTTAGCCATTTCATCGGCAAACGCTTCATCGATCAAGGTAGCATTGGTAAACGCCCCGAATGTCATTCTGGAATGCTTTTTGCAAAGTTTCAGAATATCGGCTTTCCGGAGCAAAGGCTCCCCGCCAGTCATCAGGCAGTCCATGATTCCCAGTTCTTCAGCCTGATTCAGAATATCATCAAACTTTTCATATGAAATATTATGGCCGCTCTCATAATCCTGAGACCAGCACCCTTTGCACTTCAAATTACAATTACTGGTCGGATCTATAAGAAGAACCCTTGGTATGGAACATTTATTTTTGAATCCTCTGTACAGTTCTTTCAAGGTAATGAAATTCCCCATAGTTAAACGGGTTGACATTCCTTTTGCAAAAAAGAACTGCTTACTCCTGTAGATGTAAGCCTTATGATGTGGAAATGGAGGGATTTCTTCTTTTTTTCCATTGATCATCAAATATTTCACTTAGAAAACCTCAGACCTTATTTTTCACTTAAGGATACATTCTGCGAAATTATTCTATCAAAAACAAATTCACAATTTGAATTTGATGTCTAATGATATTTCAGCCCCGGGACAATTGATGCAACTGTATGCAACTGTATGAATAAGTGAGAAATAGTCCTCCATTACACTTACCTTTTCCTCTTTGTGTTTACTGGAGAGATGCAGAGAGGATTATTCTAGGATCGAATATTTTGGACCCCGTTAATTTTCTGTGGTTAATAATTTGAATACTGACCTGTCTTCTATGATACACTGAGTCTGTTCGATAGTTGGATAGAGGTACAGTCCGTAACATCTGCATATAAGCCAATTTTAAGGTTTTTTATGTCAACAATACTTGATCTTCCTAAATTACCAGCAGGCAAACATACTGCTTGCAGATTATCTTAAGAATGGTTGTAAGATGAGGTTAGTCGATCCTAATTACTTGTTTTTCTCTAATAGACTGTAATACCGATAATTTAGATCCTCTCGATGAAGCAAAAGTGCTATTATGCTCATAAATATGCTTACCATTAGCAAAAAAGGTGGATCCAGAATAACTCTTGAAATTAATCCTGCTATCAGGAAATAGGCATGAAATCCGAAAGGCACGAGGGAAATAAATGCAGCCTGAGATCGGATCGAGAAATCTGGACGTAATATCAAAATCAATAACAAAGCAATTCCCAAGACTGCAATAATAGTGCCGTAATGTATCATGTCATTAGGAATGTTGGTAATGAACTCGTTGGTAATAAGCACACCCGCGGTGCCGAAAATTATAGCTCCTGCAGGAGAAAACCACTTTCCCCAGAAGCCAGGAAGCTTTGACAGCAGTCGAAGGCTTGCTGAAAATGAAAACACAACCCAGAACCATGCCCAGAAGTTATTGTAAGGAACCCCAAAGTACTGATAATCAAAACCTTTTCCCCAATCCCACATACCCAGGCGAATGGCTATTGCATCTATGGAAAGGTCGATATTCAAAGCCAGAAGGCCGTCAAGTACCGGCCGTGCCCAATCCGAAAGGTTGGTTTTATCGGAAAAGGAGAGAACGCTATAGATAATAGTTCCCCAAGCCACTCCAACAACCACAGGAACAGGCCCAAGCATCACCAGAAAATGGCCATATTCGTAGGCTTCAAGCTGCTGGATAGTAGCCCATTCAAGCAGCAAGCCGAAGAGCACTCCGGCAAGAAGCTTCCAGGCTGCCCAGGAGGCTCGCTGCAATGCATTTTGCAGGCAGGCCAGAAAGAGTACCAAAATCAGAATCTCGAAAGCGAGAAAGTATAAATTTGGCAAGGGCATGGACATTAAATATTAAATTACAGTTAAAAAAGTTTGCGAAATTATTGATAACATAATTTCTCATAGATAGAGAAGAAGGAATTAGAAACCTAAAAACCCAGGCAAACTTCCAGGTCAACATTTCTCGAGTTTTAATCAATTCATATATGTATATTTTATCTAAACACTTATATCCTAAGAAATTTTTTCAGAAATTCTTCCGGAAAAATTACTACAGGCAAATAGGCTTACATTTTTTAAGAGAATTTAAGAGAATAAGCTTGGAGAACAGCTTAAATTTAAAGGAGTCATCCGTCAAAAAATATGAGAAACTATTATAATTTAAAACTCTAACCTGAGCTTCTAACCTCAACCTCTGACTGGATAAATATACAATAAAAGCGTTTACTGCCTATAAGGAAAGAAAAGTTAGGAAAAAGTCAAAAAATGGCAAAAGGAAAAAAATAAAAAAACAATGAAATAAAAAAGATTTCCGGGAAGCTGCGTGCGATTTCAATGGCTGAACATCTCTGGAAATCTCTTTTAAGAGTGTATCTTATTTATAATTTATATTTAATTTTGGTGTCCTGCTTGTATTTCCGCACTCCGAACTGTAGAAAGCAATGTAATTGTTACTTTCAGTGCGAGCTTTTATCAGGATACCTGTATTCGTATATTTGCCCCCAGCATACTCCCTTACGAGTTGAGTCACGTTAAGTTCACAGAAGGTATTATTCGGTAAGGAGCTGGCATTTATAGTTAAAGTAGCGTAAGGGCTATTACCCTGTAAGACCCCGTTTTTATCATACCAGTCTCCTCCCGGATTATTCCAGAAACTAACGTTATTTTTCATATTCCAGCTTACATTCCCGGGATCCCAGGCAGAAGCAGGCCTATAAATTTCAATGACCGTATCATTTGGCCGCGTACTTGCAGGATAATACCAGACCAGAGAGAGATTTGCATTATTTACTTTAGAGGCATCTGTATACCCGCTCAAGTTGAACCACATAATGTCCCTGTATCTACCAGTGCTCATTCCCCCAAGATCGATATATGCATCTTTTCCAAATGCAGTTTTAGGAGAGGCTTCACGCAAACGGTTATCATAAACCTTACCTGACAGGCTCATAGAGTTATTTCCTGTGCTGCTTTCTTTTTTTGTTACAGTTATGTCTGCAGGCTCAGAGTCATTGAAAATCCCATCGCTTACATTGAAAGTTATTCTGTACATTCCTTCCTGGTCTGCAGCAGGAGTCCAGGTAAAGAATCCAGATTTACTGTTCAAGGATGCGCCTGCAGGAAAGCCTGAAGCAGAGTAAGTCAGGTTATCCCCATCAGCATCAGAGGCCGTTACTGTAAAGTTCAGATTATCTCCAACTTTGACTGTACAATTGGAAATAGGAACAATCACTGGAGCATGCGTATTCTTTGGAACTGGATTCGATTTCGAGGCACATATTGTGTTTCCATATCTCCCAATATTGATTCTATCTCCATTATCTTCAGGCTCCTTTGAATAATCAGATAGAGGGTAGCCTGCATCAATACATGGAGAGCTTACACTATCAATAACCCATGTACTCCCTTCCCAGCGCCCAGCCTTTGATTTCAGGTGATAATCATGGTTTTTCCGGTCTGCAAAGAGCGGGTCTGCACAGATATCAGTCGTGGATGCGCAATTTTTGTAACTGCCTGCTATATTATTGTACAGGCAGTTGTTTTGAAGCACAAAGCAATGCGTTTCGGGGAGTCCATTAATTATCCCATATCCTCCACCGGGATCTGCTTTGCACTTTACAGTGTTTACAATTATATTATTGCGAACCGTGGTTATGTAGCCGCCGGGAGGGCAGTAACTTGAGGAATAGCCGGGCATATACATATGAGCAATAGCAGCATTGTATGTACCATCAAAAACGTTGTTTTCAATGAGAGTGTTATTAAACCCTCCAGCTATAATGCCTCCTACCCAGGTAATTCCTTTATTGGTGCCTGTGCCGTAGAAGATATTATGGTGAATATAGACATTTTTCCCCTGGTCTCTGGTGGCGGAATTAGTGTCGTAGTTGAAAAGCCAGATTCCGGGCCCATAGGTATTATTGAAGATATTACTGTAGATCTCAATATTATCCATAACACCAGCAGATTTTTCAACCTGGATCCCTGGCCCACCTGTACAATTAGGGTAAAAAGAATCAATGGCATTGTCATATAATTTCACATTGTTTGAATTCCAGACTCTAAGCCCGCTATTAGTCCTGCAGGTTATTTTGTTATTCCAGGCTTCTACATTTTTACACTCAATCGCAAACATCCCGTCGTGGCCGAGCTTGTATACAATGTTGTTGTAAAATTGAATATTTTCGCTATTTCTTATCCTCAACCCGTCTCCGTGCCCATTGTGCATGTACATATTATAGACTTTCACGTTATTACAGCGCAGGAAGTAAAAGATATTATAGTACCCTGCACCCAAGCGGACTTCAGTATTATTGCCATAATTTGCGTTAACCTCAAAGCCCCTGACCACAATATTATTGTTCCCTGAACTGTTCATCTGCTGGATCAAAGGTTTTGTTGCATTCCAGCCTGCATGATCAGCCAATTTGAGTACAGCAGTCCGATCGCCTTCAAGAATTGTATTACTGCCAATAAGAAGGCTGTTATCAATAACATATGTAAACGGCCCTTTAAGGTGAACAGTTGTATATCCTGTATTTGCTGCAACACAGGCAAGAGCCTGATTAATCTGCACGTGGTCGTCCGTTCCATCACAATTAAAGTCTCCGCTTCCGTCTCCGGCAACATAAATTGTTGGCGGGCTCATGCATGAAACCTTAGGAACACTTGAAAAAATGAAAAAACAAACCAGCAAACAAACCAGGAATAGAAGTCCTGATTTTCGATTCGAGATCCTAATCAGGCAATGGCGAATATACTCGATTATGTAGTCGATATTTTCAGCAAATGTTTCTGTTAAATTATAATTCAAATTGGAATTCCGTAACGTACCCGTATCCCCATAGAGTTTATGACCTTTAGTTAGATTTCTATAAGTTTTATTGTATTTTTTATTAGTTATACGAAATTTTGCAAATAGTATCCACTATGCATATCTCAAGACTATAGACAAATCGTTAAGGGGATGTTTTTTGCCAGAGGTTTCTGAGCCTGATAAACAGGGCAATTTAAAGCTTCGGAACAAATCTCTTAATTCTTTACCTATTGCCTGAGTTTCTCATGCTGCTCTCCGCGTGAAAACACAATGAAGAAATTTCCCTCTCAACGCCCAATTTTCTTCCATAGTTAGCAATATAGAAGAACATGCCAATATATAAGCATGTAATAAATAAAAATTGTTTAATATGTCTACTAATATTGGGATTTGTCATATTATATGAATTTACAGAGAAAAATAAACAAATGAGGAGAAAATAAATACGGACTTTATTGTTTTTTTCTTTTTATTACCGTAAAATACATCTTTAACTCTATATTTATTTAAGAAAAATATCAAGAAATTGAGGAAATAAATTGGAAAAAGCTGCCAAAAATTAGAAAAAAGCTACCTAAAGGATGTCAAGGAGATGAATGTAAATTTGTGTATTAAGTAAGTTAGAGAATTGACCCTGACTAGATATGCAATTATAAGAAAAACAATTGGAATAAAAAACAAGCAAAAATTAAGAAATATAGTTAGTGCGAGGGGTGCGATTCGAACGCACGAATTCCTACGAAACTAGGCCCTCAACCTAGCGCCTTTGACCTGGCTGGGCAACCCTCGCGTATTGAAATGGAAATTATTGGAATGGAAATTAAGGAAAATAAAAAACTAAGTACCGTTTTTACAAAAGATGTATAGAGATGAATTGAAATTCAAGCCAGAGTTTTTTAAATTTTGGACTAAGAAATTTGGTGCGAGGGGTGCGATTCGAACGCACGAATTCCTACGAAACTAGGCCCTCAACCTAGCGCCTTTGACCTGGCTGGGCAACCCTCGCATTTCGTATAAATCAAATTTGTCTTAATTTCCGGCGCGCTTTACGCCTTGCACTCCCTCACAATATCATGGATAATATATAAACATTTCGAGTCGGAAGAGGTCAGAAAAATTGCCATGATAATTCACAGAAAGGCAATAAATTACATTATTCCGAGTAATTTTAGAAAGTCAGGACTAAAGAATTAGAATATTAAAGGATTGTAAAAAATCTATAAATTTATACAGATTTTACACAGAATTTGCACAAAATTCTGGAAATAAGTCCTGAAAAATAAGGTTTTGGACTGATCTGAGAAAAACTCAGAACTGGTCCAGAATCTTGATTAAATCCTGAGCTTTGTTTTTGATAACGTCTGATGCATTCAGAGCAAGGTCTTTTGCTGTATAAGAGCCGTCAGACTCCATTGTAAAGACAAAAGCGCTTTCGTCATAATTGACTTTTATTGCATGAATGTCACAGACCTGTTCACAGAGCCTGCAAAGAGAACATTTAAGCACATCTTCTTCAGAAACTCTGGCTCCTGCCCCTTCAAACTGTATAATGCCTTTTGGGCATTCTGCTGCACAGTGCCCGCATGCGTCGCAGTTTTGGATGCTGATGAGAGGCACGTTTTTATACCCACAGGCAATTCCTGCCTGCCATTTAACACTGTCCCGGCCATATCCCATATGAGCGATAGCCTCAAGCACAAGTTTCTGGCCTTTTTTCAGCTCAACAATAGGAACATTAGGATCTGCAGGATAGATCTTTGGGTCTGAAGAGATCAGATCCCGAGAATAAACGGTGCCTGGGCCTTCTGCACTGAGGGTTAAAGAAACCTCGCAGGCAGGACAGCCTTCTCCTCCGCAAACCTCACACTCTGCCTGGGGCATGTATGTCTCTCTATCTGTTACAAGCGGGATTAAGGACAGACGGAGAGCAAGCTGCTCATCATAGAGTACTGAGGTATTGTCATAAAGGTTTACGTATTCAATCGCAAGCGTTGGCACATCTGCGATCATTGCACGCCGAATGCCGTTGGCAAAAGAGGTGCTAACCTTTGAAAGCACAAATTTTGCAGATCTGTCTGATAACTCCAGAATGTCTACTTCCATCGTCATATACCTTAATTTCCCTTTTATTTTAATGAATTTGGAAAAAGAGAATTTAAAAAGAAATCCTTAATGAGTTCTCCGGAAAACTTGCCCTCGAGCTTTTACAAGCTCCTTAAGCAATTTAAAGGCTTTTTTAATAGTTTTTTCAGTCTTAATAGCCTTAATATTTTAAAAGCTTTAAAACTTTCTAACGAATCTTTAAAGGATTTGAAGGATCTTTGAAACTCCCCTGAGCAATTTCCTGAAGAACAATTAAGAGCTTTCGAAATAAATCCCCTTTTAATAAATGATTAAACAATTTTAAAGAGATTAGAGTGAAGAAACTTGAGATACAAAGATAATACAGATTTAAAGATATTACAGATTTAAGACTTTTAGATTTAAGGCTTTTCAAATTTCAAGCTTTTTAACCTTATGATATCTTAAAAGTTTAAAGAATTCTTTAATTTAAGAATTCTTTGATTTGGGAATCATTCCTTTCTGGAAAATCTTTATCTGTAAACTGTATACTCTGTAATTATACACTCTACAATTATTTATACACGCCTGCCGCCTTTCGGACGGGTTCCGTCATGCGGGACAGGAGTAACGTCTTCTATTCTACCAATACGGATTCCTGCTCTTGCAAAAGCCCTGATTGCGGCCTGAGCCCCAGGACCCGGGCTTCTCTGCTTGTTTCCACCAGGAGCTCGGACACGGATGTGGATTCCGTTAATGCCTTTGTCCCTGAGCTGGTCAGCAAGCTGGCCTGCCATCTGCATGGCAGTATATGGAGAGCTTTCGTCCCTTGCAGCTTTAACAACCATACCACCTGAGGACTTTGCAATAGTTTCTGCCCCTGTGATATCGGTCACGGTTATAATCGTATTGTTAAATGAGGATTTAATGTGAGCTACGGCCCATTTCATGTCTGCCATGTTTACCTCCTCCCTCTCTTCCTCTTTCCGCCTTTATCACCGGGGCCGGGTCTTTCCCTGTTCTGCCTTGCATCTGCGACAGCTTTAAGCGTGGTTGTGCTGTCTGCAAGAGCTGATGCGACCTGTACAGGCCTTTCAGCATGGGATTCGCTAACAAGCGGAGAAGTCCCATAATACCCGATTCGCATTTCATCATCCTTGGAAATCAGCATTCCCGGAATTGTTGCCTTTCTTCCGTTTACTGCAATATGTCCGTGTGTAATGAACTGGCGGGCCTGGATAACCGTTCTGGCTAGCCCGAGCCTGAGAACCTGGGTCTGAAGCCTCCTCTCAAGGATATTTTCAGTTTTTAAAGAAAGGATGTCGTCGATATTGGAGTCTGGCTTAATTATCCCGTAGCGGATAAGCTTTGAAAGAATTTCCTCTGACTGAGTTTTCTCGTGGCCTTCAAGTTCTCTTTCCTGAGAGTTTGCAGCACTTGCGAGCAGTTTTCTGGCTTCGGACCTGTACATCCTGAGCATACTGGCTGCTTTCCAGACTTCTCTCTTATTCCTGAGACCGTATGCCTTTACGAGTTGAACTTCAGCTGCCATCCTGGCTTCCTGCCAGGGGTGTTTAGGAGTCTCGTAACTTTTACTTTGTTTACCTGGATATGCCATTAAAAATCACCTTAACCGGAAAATCACTTCTTCCTGCTAACCCCGACAGTTGATCCGCGGCGGCCTGTGGACTTTGTCCTCTGTCCTCTGACTTTAAGGCCTCTTTCATGCCTGAGTCCTCTGTAGGCACGGACCTTTTTCAGGTTGTTAATGTCTTCCCTGAAAGTCAGGACAATATCGGTTCCAAGCAGGTGTTTGTCCTGTCCTGTTGTAATGTCTTTTTGCCTGTTCAGCATCCAGGAGGGTACAATTTCCTCAAATTTTCCGATTGCATCATCGAGCTTTGCTACCCCGTCTTCTGGCAGATACCCAAGTGTTGCAGCAGGGTCAACCCCTGCGCTTCTTGCAATAAGCACCGCAGTGCGCCTTCCGATTCCAGGAATACCTGTAAGGGCATACTGCACTGGCTTTGCCCCCTGCAAGTCGGTATTCATAATCCGAACAAGATGCCTTAATTCTTCGTTATTTTCTTCTTTTACCATATTACTCCCTCCGGGGGAATACATACAGCATCCTGTAGCCCCTGACCGAATACCCTAAAAGAATACACGAAAAAATCAGGAGCAGCTCTCTATAGGAGCTTCTTTACAGCATATACTGATGAGTTCTTTTACATGCAGCTGCCAGTATATAAGGTTATCTTCAATCAGGCTATTTTTAAGCTCAATTTTACTGGTATATTTTTATTTAAACAGGAAAAAAGAGAAGATACAAAAAAATATAGAGTCAATAAAGTACATGTAAAAGATATGATAGTAATACTATGATAGTGATATGGCTAAGAAAAGCCAAAAAAGATCTTAAGCCGCTAAAGGAGCTAAAAAAATATTGAAATAGTTTTGGAAATTTTAAGTAATCCATAAAAACCCTGGAAAATTCTAAAAATTCTGGGAAATTCTAAAAAACTATCAAAAACTCTCGAAATTGTGAAAAATCTTGAAAAAATTCACTTAATTTGTTTTATAAAATTCAAAAAAGTTTCAAGGAAAAAATTCAGACGCCGAGGGGGAGATTCGAACTCCCGAGGGGCTAAGCCCCACAAGCTTTCCAGGCTTGCGCCCTACCACTAGACTACCTCGGCATAAAGCGTATGGCACGACTTATACCATAACGGAATAGTGATATATAAAACTTATTCTAAGAAGAGTTATGTAAAAAGAGTTTTTGAAGGTCATTCAAAAATTAGTTTTAAATTATCTCAAAATTCGTTTTAAAATTGTTTTAAAATTGATTTAAAATTGGTTTGGAGTTAGTTTTAAGTTAAAGCTTAACTTTATCTTCTTTTTTAGTCCAGACTTGTGGATAAGTCCCTGTCTCCATCATAACCCTTACTGTTTTCGCTGCAATTCCTGTAGAAGCCTTAAGAATTTCTTCGGTATTCATTTCTGCTTTTGCTAGGGCCACCAGTTCTCCTTTAAGGGTAAATAAAGCGGTAAGCTCTCCTTTCGAGAGGTTTGAATCCAGGCTTACAATCCCCGGCACGCCAAGGGATGCCCCTGAACAGATCGCATCCACTGCGCTGTCTCTTAAAATGAGCTTTGGGAGGTGAGACACAGCCGATTCCATAGGCAGGATAACTTTCCTGAGTTCGGATTCGTCCCCGTCTTCTTTCCAGAAGACGTATGCGTCCTTTAAATCCTGCAGGGTAACCAGGGTTTTTTCCGTAAATGGGCCCGCCTTTGTTCTTCTTAGTCCCTGCATATGGCCTCCGCAGCCTAAAGCAAGCCCGATATCATGACAGAGTTTCCTTATATAGGTCCCTGCCTCGCATCCCACACGGAAGAGCACATTTGAGCCTTCGATTTCAAGCACTTCAAGATAATAAATTGTCCGTACCCTGATTACACGCTTTACAGCAGATTTTATTGGAGGCATCTGGTAGATAGGCCCTGTAAATTCTTCACAGGCTTTGCGAACCAGCTTTGGAGGCATCTCCCTGTGAAGTTTTAAAAGGCAGACGTACTCTTTTCCCGAAAGCCTTAATGCAGGCACGGCTTTTGTGGCTTTCCCAAGCAAAGTAGGCAAAAGCCCTGTAACTTTCGGGTCAAGGGAACCTGCATGTCCTGCAGTATTTACCCCAACAATATCTTTGACCCAGGCTGCCACTTCATGGCTTGTAGGCCCTTTGGGTTTATCGATATTTACCACCCCTTTCTGGATATATTCAAGAATAGGCCTTTTTTCCGGAGCATGTCCGTAAGACGGATTTGTCCAGGCCGAAGACTTCCTGACCAGGGTTCTTTCAATTTCAGAGGGCAATTTGCCTGCAGATGACATGATTTCTCAAAAGCTCCTGAATTATGTAAAATAAATGCTTGCAAGAATATTCACGAGAATATTAATTACTTATTGCTGGATATAGGTCGCTGGAAATAATAAATGTAAATAATGACCAGAAATAATTATTCCGAGAAAGATATTCACTGGATTAACAATTGTAAGATAGTTATTAAGACAGATAATAGATAGATGGCCATTAGATAAATGGTTATTAGAGAGCTAATTACCTGATGAATATTTACTCTTTTTACTGGTAATACAAGAATCCGGGATTTTAATTTAAGATATAGTAGAAGGCTCATAAGAATGAATACTTACTAAAAAGATTTAATAGATATCAGGCCAAAGCACATAAAGCTCTACACTCTTTGAAAACCAAGCTTATGAGGACTCTCTTCCACGTAAGCTTTAAAAATATTTCGTGCAACAACTGAGACTTTTAAGAAGTTAGACTTTTAATTTTAGCTTATAGCTCAGATCTTTAGCTCAATTGTTTCAGCCCAATAAAGTATTCAAATATAATAATTACTCTAATCTATTATCATTTTAGTCCAAGATTTATTGGAGTTTACTATTTATATTAATTTATAATTATTCATCATAATTTAATAATTATTTAACTAAAATAATACATTTTGCCAGGCCAGTTGTCCATAATTTTAACCAGTAGTTTTAATCAGTAGTTTTAATCAGTAATTTTTATCAATTTTTTATTCGATTCATTTTATTCATAATTTTATTCGAATATTTCATTCAATTATTCCGGCCCTATAAGAAAATCGATTGCAACCCGAAGGATATCGAGTGCCTGATACTGGTTCCATTTTTCAGAATCAATAACTATATCATAAATAGAAAGATCTGAAATATCGATATTATAATAGTTTTTATAACGCAGGGCTTCGGATTTTTCCCTTTCAACCGTTTTTTCAAATTCTACTTCAAACGAAGAGGTTTTTTCCCTTTTCTGAATTCTTTTTACGCGGACAGGCAGAGGGGCTTTCATCCAGATTTTAATTACATTTGGAACTCCCATAGCCATATGGCCTGCAAGCCTGCTTTCAAGCACAACATTATCCTGGCTGCGGATTATAGCTCTCTGGTTTTTGTCTATGGCCAGATCAATTGAAGGGTCTTTTTCGGCCATAGCCCCGAATTCCGAAAGGGTCATACCTTTTTCTTTGGCAATCCGCCTGAAAACTTCGCCTGAAGAAATTAACTCAAGCTCGTATGATTCAGCCAGCAGCCTTGAAATGGTGGATGTCCCGCTGCCTGGAAGTCCGCTTACTGTTATCAGCATTAAATCCCACCGATGTTCAAAGCCTTTCTAATGAGCTGGCTGACTCCAAGCGAGGAAATAAAGTACCAGTAAATCCAGTGCTGGATAGGCCCGAAAGCGGTAGAGGTAAGCAGTTGTTCTCCCCAGAAAGGAAAAACCATAGTTGCAGATTCATGTCCGCTAATATAAAAGTAAGCCCACATGAAGAGAGGAAGGGAAAGAATACTGATGTATGCCATAGGCTTAAACTGCTGTTTGGACATTTTCATCTGGTCTTCCATCATCTCTTTACGCTGATCCTCAAGTTTTTTGAGCATATAGGTATTCTGGGAAAGCTGCGCCTCCCTGAATTCTTTTTGAAAAACCTTCATTCTTTCCTGGGTATTCCTCATAAGGTCCCAGTCAATTGTGTATTTCTGGATAAGGGATGCATAAATTGCAGTGATAGCTGCCATTACTAAAAGAATCAGGTGAAAATTTTCCTGCCCGACCAGTGCAAGCACGGGATCCATTAAGATCCCTACTATCTCTCCTACAGCTGTCCTGAAACTTTCTCCAAGGAGCATAATTCCAAACATCAGGGAAAAGCCGAATGCTAGCAGGAACCTGTCTATTTGCTTTTTTAATGTCTCTGAAACCAAGTTGTCTCACCATTCAGGTTCAATAACTATTAATCTAATTTTTCTAGTTGAATGACTAATCTTCAAATTTGTTAAATCACTATAGTAAAATCCTGATAATTAAGACACGGAAATTATATATCAATAATGAATATCAGGAATTAGATATTACCACCAAGACTATAAAAGCCGGTTTAAAATGTCTGCCATATTTTTGTGGTTAATAAGTTTAGATGTATATATAAGTTATACTATTGAGCAAAATTCAAATTAAATTTTCTTGAATTAGTTTGAAATACATCGTTATATACACCCGTTTACATGCACCCCTGCAAATTTCTTGGTTTATCTGGGAAAAATATATTGAAATTATATAATAAATAGCGGATAAAAGTGTTAAAAACGAAGTTTAACCCAAACATAAATCAGGAAACAAGCCAGAAAAATTAAAAAACGTTAAGTTTACAAGAAATTTTTATCTCTAAAATTAGAGCCCTCCACAATTTATTTATTGAACTTTTGCTTACGTGAAGACAATACCTTAAGCTTAAGCAACTCAGTTTAAATAAAGTCACCCGGGTAGGAACCATACTGGAAAAAATAATATTTAAAACCAAAATATTCTACAAAGGACAAATCCAAAAGTCAAAACGATCTAAAACAGGAAGAATAAAGTGATCTAAAAGCTGAAAAGTAAAACAAATGCTGAAAAGTAAAGCGATACAGATATAGATACAGAGACATTCAAGTCAGAAATATTTAATGTATAAAATAAGGTTCAGGATCCATTAAAATGAGTTCTTTTAATACTGGTTCTTTTAATACTGGTTCTTTTAAGAAAACCAAACCTGACCTGGAGACTGGTTAAGGCTATTAAAAACAATTAAAAATACATATAAAAAATTATATAAAAATTTCAATATAAAAGGTTACATTAAAGCTGCAGAATATAATTTAGATGTTTTGATTTTTTCTGTACAGCCCCTTGTGATAAAGGTCCCTGTGTTCATATTCAAAACTCAAGAGGCGCAATTCGGGTCACATCATTAAGAGTGCGCAGATTGGACAATTCAGATAATGGACCCGGGAATCAGAAATGCTTTTCTTCCAATTTTTCTAAAACTTCTTTTCCTGAATCTGTTAAGGTGTATTTTTTCCAGGTTGATTTTTCGGGGGTAAGACACTGGATTAAGCCTTTGCTTTCAAGCTCCTTTAAAGCATGGCTGATATTTTGTGTGGATCTGCTTGCTTCGTGCGCAATATCGGAAGCCCGGACAAAAGTATGGTTTTTCATATAATCCATAAGGATCAGACGGCGGTCAACACTGATAACCCACTTAAGCATTTCCTCGATTGAGCTTTCAGTCTTCATATCTACTCAGTTTCTCCGTCGTATAGTGCCTGCTATAACAATCTTATTGAGATAAATCCTGTTGAGATAAACAGCCACATAATATTTAAATATTAATTATTTGAATCGATGAAAATAATAGTGCAGAGACTTTCTATAAATAAGAATATAAAAATAAGAAAAATAAGAAAAATAAGAAAAAAACAGGAAAATGTGATTGAATAACTTTGTCTAAGAAAATGGGAAGACAGGTATGACTAAAACAAAAAGGAAAAAGAAATAAAAACAGAAAAACAAATAATAAAAAATAAGAAAAGAAAAAAGATTTCAGGCAAACTTCGCAAGTATTGCCTTAATATCTTCAAAAACTTCGTTTATATCTTTGGTGCCGTCAAGACTTATCAGAAGCCCCTGTTTTGCATAATAGTCAATTAGAGGCTGAGTCTGTTTAATATAAACATTCAGGCGGTTCTGCACAGCTTCTGCGCGGTCATCTTCCCTCTGGAAAACTTCTGCTCCACACAGGTCGCAAACATTACCTTTCTTTGGCGGGGAAGAAATTGTGTGATAACTTGCCCCACATTTGCACATAAGACGGCCGCTTATTCTCTGGACCAGTTCTTCGTCAGGCACTTCAAGGTTAAGCACAACATCTATTGGCTTGTTGAGCTCATTGAGAATCCCGGCGAGGGCATCGGCCTGAGGGACAGTCCTTGGGTAGCCGTCAAGAATAAAGCCTTTTTCGCAGTCTTTTTCTTTAAGGCGGTTCTTGATAATTCCTATAAGGACTTCATCGGGAACAAGCTCGCCTTTATCCATGTACGATTTGGCTGCAAGGCCAAGCTCGGTTCCTTCCCTGACATTTGCCCGCAGGATGTCTCCTGTAGAGATCTGCGGAATTCCGTAGAAATCAACCAGTTTTTTAGCCTGGGTGCCTTTACCGGCACCTGGAGGCCCGAAGAGTATTATATTCATTTGAAGATCCCTGTTCTGTGTTCTTTTATTTTCTTGTTTTCCGTCCCGATCAATTTTTTATCAGATTTTTTATCAGATTTTCATTGAATCTTCATCGATTCTTTTTCGATTTATACTGGTTTTTTATTGGTTTTATCAGATTTTCATTTGATTGGAGCTGATCGGATCTTAATTTATACACAGGTTAAAAGTTCCTTCATTTCCTTAGCGATTTTAGTTTTTTCATTGGTTTTAAAAACCCTTACCGTTCTCCGAAGAAGGAACGGATCATAGGGTGCATTTCCATCATCTGTTCTGAGGCTATATCCTCATACAATCTGTATACAATACTTACAGTAAGCAAAAGGCCTGTGCCTCCAGCGTTTCCTATAGTACCAAGAAGACTTGCAATCAGGGTAAGAAGCCCGATAAAAGCTCCTCCGATTACAGTGACTTTTGGGATGTACCGCTGCATAACTTTCTCAATACTGCCGATATTGCGCCTGAAACCCGGAATCTGCATACCTGAATTATAGATCTTCTGAGCTGTGGGTTTTGCTCCCATGCCTGTAGTTTCTATCCAGAAGAGAGCGAAGATAATTCCGCCTCCGATGAGCATAATTGCATCTATAAGCACATGAAGCCCAATCTGCCAGACTGCTGGCGCAGTTGCTCCATAGCCTGCAAAAGATTCTCGTACAAGCGAAGGAATCCAGTCATATGGACTATTTATCGGGGAAAGGTAGTACATAATTCCGTTAAGAGGAGTTGATCCACTGAACTCTCCAAGGAAGGTAATTCCCCTGCTGGCCAGAATAATTCCTATCATCTGAATATTAGCCTGAAGAGCCCTGACAAGAATCATTGGCAAGACTGAGGAATAAATCAGTTTGACAGGGAAACGACCTCTTGCTCCTCTCACTGCACTATGGGCAAGAGGGATCTCAATTCTTGTACTTTCCACATACACTACAAGCAAGAAAATAATAACTGTAGTTAGAAGTGCAAGAATGCCTCCCCTGACAAGCAGGAACATCAAACCTTCACCTGAGAAGAGGTAATCCGCTCCAACATTCTGGGCAATATAGATCCATTTAGGAATCAAACCAATAGGAAGGCCCGCTTCATCAGGCTGCCAGTTAATAACTCCTGTGACGATCTGCTGAGAGATTCCTGCAACAATGAAAAGTCCGACTCCCGATCCGATGCCCCATTTCGAGACAACTTCATCCATAAAAAGGATAAGTGTCCCTCCTATAAAGATCTGGACAAGGAGAAGGAAGGTAATAACTCCAGGGCCTACCCCGAGAGCAGAAGCAAGTCCCGGGTCCGGCTGGATATATCCACCTAAAAGCTGCGGCAGAGCCTCAAGTATGATCATAACAAACACAAGAAACTTCTGGCCCCCCTGGAAGAACGCCTGGTCTCTGGGGTCGGAAAGGTCCAGTTTAATAATATCGGCCCCAACAAGCAGCTGCAGGACGATCGAAGCCGTGACAATAGGCCCGATACCAAGCAAAATCAGAGAGCCTGAAGCCCCGGCAAAGAAGGCACGGTAAGATTCAAAAAGGTCAACAGAATCCTTGGACATTCCAAAGAGCGGTACATTTGCCAGGGCAAAGTACAGCACAAGAATTCCCAGAGTCCACCAGAGTTTATCCTTAAAGTGGACATGTTTTTCCGGACTTGCTACTGCAGGTAACTTATTAAAAAACGGTTCTAAAGTATCCCTGAGAGTCATCAATTACACCATTGAAAATATAAGTTTATTTATACTATTTAAGATATTAGATTATGTCATACCATTTAAACAGTTTGGTAGATAATATATCTAATATGAAAAAGTTGCCAGAAGAATAAAAATAAGTAATGCCGGGATGGCACCACTTATTCAGCATCAATACAGGTTCCGCCAGCAGACTCTATTTTCTCACGGGCAGGCTCTGAGAATTCTTCCGAAGTAACTACAAGGTTCTTTGTAACGCGACCGCTCCCAAGTACCTTTTCGATCCCAAGGTTCTCAAGATTAATGTGATATGCTCCGTCCTTGAGTTCTGCAAGCCCTTCTTCAACAAGATAAGGGGCAAGTTCGTCAAGTTCTCCAACATTCACTTTGGAAACGTCTTTTGAAACCTCAACAGGGCGCTTAAAGCCGTGCTTTCCGTAACTGTAACCTCGCATTATAGCTCTTACGAAGTGGTGTTTTCCGGCTCCGGCTTTCCCGCGGCCTCCGCGGTTTCCGGCCCCACGCCTGTTTTTATGGGTTCCGCCTCCGCAGGTCCTGGATCCTCTAAATTTTTTAGTATCCATTTAAACCACCTTATCTCATTTTGTGCAGGAGTACATTGATTTCTTCGCTGTGGTTCCCGAGCACTCCGCCCTGCTGGACTGTCCTTTTGATCCCAGCATGCCCTTTTCTTGGCGGGTGAAGCCTGAAAACAGGCTTTAATTTTGGGATATCCTTAAGGGTAGCCTGGCCTTCAACAACTGCGGCTGCGAAATTCTCAATGGAATCGTAAGGAGTATTCTCCCTGAGATATTCCTCAGTCAGGCGGGTATTGCCTTCAAGTCGCCCGCGGTTTTCAAGGACTTCGGCAAGGGTCTTTGCATCAACTTTTCCGAATGCGACGTAGTCTTTTACCTTCAGAACCATGCCTTTGAAATGGGAATTCTCAGGCACGAATACACAGTGGTTAACTTTGTGCAGGCGAAGCATCTTCATTGTATCTTCAATTGTATACCTGACATTAACCGGGCCTCTTACTCTCACAACTGCATACATCTCAGGCTTCCTCCTTACCGTAGTATATGGGCAGCCTCATGACATTGACCTGGTTAAGGGCGTCAAAAGTTGCTTTTGCGAAGTTGAGAGTTGACCTGGTAGTTCCAAAGGTCTTTGTCCACACATCTTTAATTCCGGCTTTTTCAAGCACTTTAGTTGCAGTGTTTCCTGCTGCAATTCCAAGGCCTCTTGGAGCAGGGATCAGGGTTACGCTTACACTGCCTGCCTTTCCTGTAACTTCATAAGGCACGGTGTGATGCAGCCCACAGGCACATTCCCAGGACCCGCAGCCTCTTTTGATATAGGTAATATCGAGCTTTGCAGCGTCAATTGCCTTGCGGATTGCAGGGCCTACCTGCACGTCCTTTGCCTGCCCAAGCCCTACATAGCCGTTTCTGTTTCCTACGATGACGGTTGCTCTGAATTTCACACGGCGGCCGGAGTCAGTCATCCTCTGGACCATGTTGATATCGAGCACTTCATCTTCGAGATCAGGAAGCAGCATATCAATTATCTGAGGTTCCCTGATAGGCAGGCCTGATTTGATTGCTTCTTCCATGGAAGCAACCTGACCTTCTGCAACTAATTTTCCAAGCCTGGTTTTAGGAACCCAATCTTGATCGAATGCCATTTAATCACCTTAACTAAATTCAGCAAAGATTTTCTCTTTGGTTGCTTCAAACTGCTCTGGCAGGTCTGAGCTTTCTTCTCGGTATTCAGCAATGTGTTCTCCGCGAATTCTCTCATCTGAGGGGAACACTTCAGGGCTGCAGGGGATTTCAAAACCTGAGTCTACAATCCCTTTAAGGGCTGCGTAAACTCTCGAACCTGCAGAAGAAGCCTGAAGGCCGATATCTAAAATGCCTCCTTCGTGGCCCTTTTGCAAAGTCTTCAGCCCGAATAAGAGTCCTGTAAGATATGCAGCCGTTGTATTGCCTGTAGATCCGGTGTACCCGTATTTTGCAAGCTCAGTTGAAACGGCTGAGGAATAAGTTACATCTCCTTCTGCGGTCGGAGCTATTAACTGAATCTGAACGTTTCTTGCACTCTTTCTTACGACCACGCGGTCCTGCCTTGAGAGCAGCAATTTAAGACGGAGGTGGTAATTGGTGCGGCCCTCTCTTCGTCTTCTAAAAGGAACCTTATATCTTGGTCCTGTTGCCATCTTTTCTCCTCCGATTATTCTTTCTTTGTTGCTTTTTCTGACCCAAGGTGGGAGTTGAGGTGGGAAACGCTTCTGTATTCTCCGCCTTTTGCTTTCCTGTACATTCTGCAGTATGTGGATTTATCAACGGATCCATCCGCACGCAGTTCCTTGAGTCTTTTTCTAAGCGCCCTGATCTTTTTCATCCAGAGCTCTTTCTTGGGAGTCCTGGCTCCTTTCTTACCTTTTCTTGAGCCGTGCCCTTTGCAGTGCCCGTATTTACGCTTCTCGGCAAGGGCTCTGGCTCTACCTCTGCTGACTCCTTTGACAGGTTTGGCTTTAATAGTGCCTTTTTCAATGAGTCCGCGGATATCTTCTCTTGTAATTGCGGAGGCAATTTCTTCTGAGGCTTCAGGGTTAAGCCAGACCCTGTCAAGCCCACAGTCAAGAATCTTGGAAGCTATTTTTCTCTGGTTAAACAGATCGGACATTTTTATTCACCTCTGCCAGAGTTAAGAACTTTAATTCCGAGCTCTTCGGCTTTTGCAAGAATAAGGGCTTTCTTTCTTGCGCCGACCTTTGCTGCAATTCTAATAGCCTCATAAGAGGAATCAATAAGCTCGAGATCTGCAATACTGGAAATGAGTACATCAGAATACCCTGACGGGTGCAGACCTTTTACTGCTGCAGGACTGCCGTACCCTACCTGGGCAAGGGCTCCTTTTGAGACGTACTTTCTGCGCTGTTTGCCCTGAGTACCTCTCGGGCGTCTCCAGTTATCATCAATTCTTTTGAATTTGTGATAGGCAGCTCTCTTAAACTGAGGCTTCTTTCCCTTCTGCACTTTTCTGACATTGAACAGGCGCCTGGATTCAGGGTCCATATCAAGGGTTCCTTCTGAATTGAATTCTTCTGCCATTATAACCAACCTCAGGGTTTCTGCACAATATAGATTCCATCCTGGAAAATCCTTGGATCGAATCTCTTAATTTTGGTCCTCTGTTCAATGTTTGCAGCAGTCTGCCCGACATCTTCCTTGTTGATTCCGGTAATTGTTACTTCATTTCCACTTACCTTTACATTTGTTTCCCCAAGAATTTTCGCATTTCTTGGCTTCTTTTCTCCAAGGAAGTTCCCGATTACGAGAGTTTTGCCTTCAACCTTTACCTGCATAGGGAAGTGTGCATAGACGATATTCATCTTGCACTCAAAGCCTTCGTTTACGCCTGTAATGAGGTTCTTTATATGGGAAGCAAAAGTGCCTACCATGGCCTTCTGTTCTTTCCTTGAAGATTCGGCATCTACAAGGACTTCTCCTTCTTTAACTTCGATTCTTATGCCAGGGTACCAGAACTTTCTTGCGACAGTTCCTTTAGGGCCCTTGGCTGTAACAACATCCTGAGTGAAAGAGACGGAAACTCCTTCAGGAATATCTATTGTTCGTGCAATTTCCTTAACCATTTCCTGTTCCCTCCTCAGTATACATAAGCAAGAAGCTGCCCACCGATCTTCTTCTCACGGGCCTCGTACTGAGACATGACTCCGCTTGAAGTAGTTACTATAAGGGCACCGAAGTTCTTTGCTGGAAGGAATTGTTTTTCCCAGCGTTCAAAGCTGTCCGTTCCTACGGAATATCTTGGCTTTATTGCTCCGCATTTGTTTATTCTTCCCACAAGGGTAATGCTGTAAATTCCGGCCTTTCCATCGTCTATAAGCTCGAAATCTCCAATGTAGCCAAGATCCTGCATGACCTTAAGCACATTGCCAATGTTCTTGGAAGCTGGCCTGATAATACAGGAGCTCTTCCCAATAACTTCAGCATTCTTAATTGTGGAAAGGGCATTTGCAAGAGGATCAAGTAATACCATTTTAATCACCTTACGAATACTTTTCAAAACCCATCTCGTGGGCAATTTCCCTGAAACAGTGCCTGCAGAGGTAAATGTCATATTTGCGAACAAGACCCTGCCTTCTTCCGCACCGCTTGCAGACGTTTACTCCTCTTCCGGACTTGTCAATAGTCTCTGCCATTTACATGACCTCCACGCCATAGCTTTCATTGAGGAAAGCAATTGAATCTTCGACAGTGAGCCTGTGATTGGAAGGGATCTTTCGAGTTGCAATTCTCCTCTTACAGATTCTTTCTCCGGGGCGCTTGATCACAACTGTTACATCCATCCCGAAAACTCCGATATTAGGGTCATATCTCATGCCCGGGAAATCGGTGTGCTCTTCAATTCCGAAAGACACGTTTCCAAGAGAGTCAAACTGGGACCTGACAAGGGTTTTTTCAACAATGCCAAGAGCAGTCTCAAGGAACTCCTGGGCTCTCTGGCCTCTGAGAGTTACTTTACACCCTATTGGCTCGTTCTTTTTAATTCCAAAGGAAGGGAGAGTCTTTTTGGCAAAAGTCCTGACAACTTCCTGCCCTGTAATTGTCCTGAGGATCTCTTCGGCATTTACAAGGTGCTGACCACTTTCTCCGACACCCATGTGGACAATAACCTTCTCGACTACAGGTGTGCGCATGGAATTCATAATTCACCCCCCAGCCTTATCTCAGGGGTGTCCTCGCCGATTACAATTACGTAATCTTCGATTGTGTCGAAATCGGTTTCCCCGGAAATCGTAACTGTGTTGTGCCTGGAACTCTTAACTTCCCTTACTTCTTTGATCTTTCCGATTTCTCCAGAGTGCTGGCCGCCTACTACCATTGCAAGGTTGCCGACCTTAAACTGGAGGTGTTTTACTACCTGTTTGTCAGGTACGGAAAGAATCAGGGAGTCTTTTGTCCTGTACTCGTTGGAGCCAGGAATATTGGTTCCATCGCTTAAGTTAAGCTGTACTTTTCCGCCTTTAAGGGTGGTTTTATTGTTAATTCTGCACAGCTTGTTAACATTTGTCTCGTTTAACTTATGAAGGGTCAGGCGGCCTTTATCGTCCTGAAGCATCCTGTAAGACTCGTTTATAAGCGGGAGAGTAATTACATCAAAGAGCCCGATTGGGAATCTCAGGTCTTTTCTGGGAATTCCGTCAACAAGAACTTTGCCTTCTGCGAGGATTCTTTTACCTTCCCTGCTGTTATCCACAAGCTTGAGAACGTCCCGGATTATTATTCCGAGAGGAAGACTGCGTGCCTGGCTGTGAGGCCCTGGGCGCGTGGTAGAAATCCACTTATAACCTTTTTTCCCGACCTTCCAGCTTTTTGGAATTGATAATCTTTTCTGGTGTGTCACAAAATCACCTGGCTCACTTTTTAATGGTTGACTCTCTGCGCCCGTCTTTTAATTCCAACTTTGTGATCATAACATTGGAGGGATAGATAGGTCTTGGGACTTCAGTGCCATCAACTTTAGTGGAAATTACTCCATCGACTGCAATAGTGCCGTCTTTAAGGGAAACTTCAGTGATCTTTCCTTCAGTACCCTTATAATCTCCGCGCATGACCCTAACTGTGTCTCCTTTGACGACTGCAGCGCTTCTTGTACCGTACTGCTTGGAGAGTTCTTCACTGAGCCTTGCTCCCATATATTTCTGTCTGACATGCAGAGGGGCATTGTATCTTGCCTTTCTCTGCTTTCTTGGCTGTTTGGATACCATATTTGCCACCTCAGACAATGATAGAGGCTGTAGTTCCGATCTTTGGGAACCTCTCAGCTACTTCCCTTGCTATAGGCCCTTTTATGTCAGTGCCTTTAGGAATTCCTTCTTCGTCCGTAATTACCATAGCATTGTCTTCAAAGGAGACATGCAAGCCGTCAGGACGGCGAAACTCCTGCTTCTGGCGAACCACTACTGCAAGGAGAACCTGTTTTCTCATTTCGGGAGTGCCTTTCTTTACCGAGACCACGCACATGTCGCCAATTCCCGCACAAGGCATTCTATTTTTGACTCCTCTGTACTTCTTGACAGAGATAATCTCAAGCACTTTTGCACCTGTGTTGTCCACACAGGGAATTTTGGCGCCTGCATTAAGAGCCCTTGGAATGTTTGAGCGTATGCCTTTCATTTTGGCACCTCAGCTTTAATCACTACAAAGGATTTTGTTTTGCTCATACGCCTGCACTCTGCAATTGTAACGATGTCTCCAACTTTTGCGCCAATGCAGGGCGGGTTATGTGCATGAAGTTTTGAGCGTCTCTTCTCGTATCTCTGGTATTTCGGCACCAATTTCATGTATTGCCTTTCAATAACTACCGTGTTGTCCATCTTACTGCTGACCACAGTCCCAACAAGGATTTGACCTCTTACTGGAAGGGTGCCGTGGAAGGGACAGTATAAATCTTCGCATGTTTCAGATGGCGCAGGTATGTTCAATCCAATATCTCTTGCCATGAGTTTAGCCCCATTTACGTAATTTTTTGATGTTCTTGATCCGATTTTCGGGTTGTGAGAGCAACAGGTTTCCCTGAATTTTAACGAATGTATCGGATCTGCGGCCTTTTTCGGAGAGCTTGGCAGG
>JBNAKO010000053.1:0-2808 GCA_049706495.1 Methanosarcina sp.
CGGGATATAGAGCAATCCGGAATCTCCCGATTGTTTTTGGAAACGCATAGCCGAATGCCGTCTCTGCAAATGTCTTTCAGGACTGTTTCCTTTACTTAAATGCAAAGGAAATTTTTGCAGGAACAGAAGGGAGCTTACACGCCTCACTCGCATATTATAACTTTCGAACTTTTCATTTATTTCTATAATTTTTAATTATCTCCTATTTTTTGAATTATACCTTTTAAACTGCCTGAACTTATTTTTTATTTAATTCTCTGCGGCTTAGTAAAACCTTTTCCCTGTGTTATTTAATTATTTATTTTTCCCTTCAAAAGTTAGAGATTTTATTTTAGAGACCGGTTCAGTCAGGCAGAAATTTAAAAGGAGCCAGCGCACATATTCCTTATGTTTTTTGTTGAGTATCACTTCATCCAGATACTTATCCAGAATTTCTTTATTATCAATAGCTAATTTAAAAGTAATCTCAGGAAAACGATGCATTATCCTGTCCAATTTATAAGAACTGTCAAGATAAGTTCCAAATTCCTTTTTGCATGCAGACTCATATTTTTTAATATTTTTCAGTTTTCGGTCATACATTACTGTATCGGCAACAGCTTCAGCAGCAAGCTGCCCGGAGCGGACCGCATATGCAATACCTTCCCCTGAGAAAGCATCTGCGAAACCCGCAGCATCCCCACTCAAAAGCAGCCTCGATCCTATTATTTTTCTTGTTATGCCCCCAAGAGGAATAATATGGGAACGTACCGGATAATCCTCAGAAAAACCATTTTCTTTGAGAAAAGCCTGAAATGTCTCTTTTGGATTTCTGAGATTCTTGGCTGTTCCGGAAATGCCCAGAGAGTAATAACCTGCATGCGGGAAAAACCAACCATATCCGCCCTGCGTAATCCCGAAATAGATATTCAGGGTATCTGAAAGGCGCTCTTCTATTTTATCTTCGGATTCAGGAATTTCAGATACAAGAGCAAGGCTATATTCTGTCCTTTGATCTCTTGGCCTTACTTTATATTTAAGAACCCCTCCTGAACCTTCTGCAATAAGAACAAAACTGGCCAGATAGGTATTATCCGTGGTCCTGACCTCTACATGGTCCTCTTTTTCTACACAGTCCAGGACTTTCTCACCGGTATGAATTTCGATTCCTGTTTCCCTGGCTTTTTCAAGCAGGAAGTTATCAAACGTTTTTCTGGAAATCAGCCAGGCTAAAGTTTCATCTCTTTTTGCTTCTACAGAACGCTCTTGAAAATGAAGCTTTACTTTTGAGATCTTTTTTTCAATCAAAGTTTCAGGAAGCTTGAAGTCCAGGCAGGATAAAGCATAAGGAGACAAAGTCCCGCCGCATGGTTTATACCTGGGAAAACGTTCTTTTTCGAGCAAAAGGGTTGAAAGTCCTTTTTTTCCAGCTTCCCTTCCTGCCGATGCTCCCGAAGGTCCTCCCCCAATAATAATCAGATCATACATACCAGGCACCTATTTTGTCTTTAAACTTTATTTATGCGAACATATAAAATTGATAACATTACCCTAGCAAAAAGATAATTCACGATATGTAAGAAGCTATTAAAATAGATTAAAGTTAGAATAATAAAAAGCTAAAGGAAAAAAAGAATAATTAATAAAAATTCTAATTATTAATATAATATATATTAATTTAATACTGAACCTGTTTGTCTATATTCTATCTTATTAACCACTTTTTTAGAACTTTCTTTTTTATAGATTTCCCCTCATACAAAAATATCTGTATGTTAACATTCTTTATTATTATTTTATTATTCAATATTATCTCAGTTTAAAGTTCATAAGACACCAGCGAAGATAATCTTTATAATTTATAGTGAAATCCGCAACCTCAAGATACTTGTCAATCATTTTTTCATTTGAAGTAAAGATCTTAAATGTACGGTCAGGAAAACTATGCATTATCCTGGAAAACATAAGTGAATACTTAAGATGAGTCCCAAATTCAGACTGGCAGAGAGATTCATATTTCCCCAAATCTTTCATACTTTTATTGCTAAGGCAGATCCCTGCTATGACTTCAGCTGCAAACTGTCCAGATTTAATTGCATAAGCTATGCCTTCTCCTGAAAAAGAATCCACAAAACCTGCAGCATCCCCACTTAGTAGAATTCTTGAACTTCTGATTTTACGTTTTAACCCTCCCCAGGGGATTTTATGGCCGTGAAGTTTGTATTCTCCTGAAAAACCATTATCTCTTAAAAACCTGAGCATAGCTTCTTTTGGGTGCGGAATATCGCTGATAACTCCCCCGATTCCAACCGAATAATAAGTCTGGTGCGGGAAAATCCAGCCATACCCTCCGCCTGCTACTCCAAAATGAAGTTCAATTGCTTTTCCCAGGCGCGCTTCAATTTCTTCTTCTTCGGCAGGAATTTCAGTAACTACACAGATCCCGTATTCGTCTTTCGTATCCATGGGCCTCACACAGGTTTTAACAACCCCATGAGCCCCTTCAGCAATAATTACAAATTTTGCTCTATAAGTGCCCTGTACGGTATCTACTTCAACACAATCAGAAAGTTCCCTGCAGCAAAGGGCTTTTTCTCCTGTGTGAACTTTAATCCCGGTCTGTTTTGCCTTCTTAAGAAGCAGATCATCGAACTTATCCCTCGAAACCAAAGCGGATAAGTAATAATCTTTATGAGCTTCAATTAATTGATCTTTGAAAGCGACCCTGGCTCCTGTAATTTTCCATTCAATTACATCCTGGGGAATTTCAAAATCAAGATAAGAAATAGCGTGTGTTGAAAGTCCTCCTCCGCAGGGCTTGTATCTGGG
>JBNAKO010000054.1:0-99508 GCA_049706495.1 Methanosarcina sp.
CTTTTTGAAGATGCAATGGATATTGTGGAATCAAGAATTGAAGAACTGAATAAATTGGGAGAAAAATAATTTTCTGGCTATCTCCTGTAAAATCTCCTTATTCATAAAATGAAACTTCAAAAGGTCAAGGGCCGTATGAGATTGTACAGATGTACAATTCAATAATTGGAATCCAGAATTAGCCAGCTCAATGGCAAATATAGGAACTTAAAGCGTACAAAATACAAAATTCAATAATTAAAATGTTTTAAACAATCAGATAAATTATGGTTTTAAATCATAATTTAACTTTCATTTTATCTCAACCCAACAAATTGGATTATGTAACCGGATGAAAAAACAGGATAAAAAATCCATGTGAAAAAATCAATTTTATATTTCCCATTATTCCTTATTATTTCCTGTTAGATAAGAATTAGATAAAAATTCAATTTTAAGCCTTATAAAAACATAAATTTATTATTTTATAATTTATTTTACGGCTAGCTTATTTTCAAGAGCTTTTTTATTTCCCGAAAATTTTCCAGAATATACTTATTAAATTTTCAAAATAAAATACTCCAGAAGGATTTTTTAATTCCTATTATTAATTTGTATTATTAATTTTGTTATTAATTTTTGTTAATTCTAACTATGTTTACGTTCCTTAAAGTGTCATAATGTTCAGATAAGCCGGTCAGAATAATATAGCTAAGTAATAGAGAACCTCAACCTTAAAATTCCAAAATAATAAAACATGTATTTAAGTGTAGGAAGTATTTTACTTAGGGGATTATATTCTATCACGCAATTCTATTTACTTATTTATTCAATTACTAATTAAAAAAATAATATAAATTACCTGAAAATAAATTAAAAAAAGATTTATCTAATTTTGAAAATATTTTCAAAATTCGTTTTCTAATTAAATAATGGGGGAATATAAATAAAAAATAAATTTACATATGCAATAATTTTTGTAGTGTGCCTTATAGGCTTAATTTCTATAACATCAGCCGCCCAGATCACAAAAATTGGAGAAGGACGTGACCCTGCTGTTTATGATAATAAAGTTACATGGTCCGATACCTCCGGTCGTATTCATATATATGATTTGATTACTAAAAAAGACACCAAAATCAGCTCTTCATCCTCAAGCCACCCTGCAATTTATGGAAATAAGATGGTATGGCACGATGAAAGCAGTGGAACTCCAAGATTAACTGTATATGACATTCCGTCAGGAGCCAGATCCTATATTACAAAAGATGTGGATAGTACGACTATCCCTGCTATTTACGGTAACAGGATTGTCTGGAGTGCAAATTATAACGAAACCACTTACAATTATAAAGTATATATGCGCGATATCTCAACCTCCAAACAAACTAAAATTGCAGACGGCAATAATCCTGATATATACAACACAAGGATAGCATACGGTTTCGAAGACTTAAATGTAGATGGAAGAACCATTGCTATTTACGATCTCAATGCCAAGAAAACAATAAATGCGTACTCTTCCAGCCAGGTATTTAATCCCAGGATATATGGCAATAAAGTGATATGGTCGAACTTCTACACCAGAAGTGGGTTTATCCAGATGTATGATCTTGTCAATAAAAATACAATAGATGTTACCAGTGATAATACAGGAAATACCTTGCCAGGGTATGAAGGTAGTGATGCTGGAGATGATACCGGTACTCATATTGATATATACGGAGACAAAATTGTATATTCAAAATCCGGGAATGACCAATTTGGCTGTGCAGGTGTATATGTTTATGATATCCCGTCTGCAAAAAGTAGTCCAGTCTACATTTACCCCAGAGGAACTTACACAACGCCTGATATATACAATAATACTATCGTGTGGGGAATAGATGAGAACTTTGGGGAAGCCACGGATACCGGAATTTATCTATACAAGCTTGAGGCTAAACCAACTGCAGATTTCAGTGCAAATAAAGTCTCTGGCAAAGCTCCTTTGTCTGTACAGTTTACAAGCAAAACAACAGGTAACCCTACTGATTATTACTGGGTTTTTGAACCAAGCACCTCAAATGACTGGAACAGCCACCATGCAGTTACTGCGGTTCACACTTTTAAAAAGTCAGGAACTTATACGGTTAGTTTGACCGTAACAAATGGGGCAGGGAGTAATACAGTAACTAAGAAAAATTATATAACAGTTAAATAAAGTAGCAAAGTAGCTACTTTACTTTTTTGATTTTTATAAAAAATTTTCCTTAAATTGTAAAAATTTTCAAACAATTTCTATTTTTTTCAGGCTGCTTTCCATTATCATTCATTAATGTGATTTCCTTAAATTATATATTGAGCAATTTATTTACAGTTTTATATATTTAACCGAAAATAAGGATATATTCTGTTAATAATATTAATCTCGCTATCTTTTCTACAAACTGTTTAACTAAAAATGATAACAAAAGTAGAACATAGAATAATTATAATAATTCTGTAATAGTATTTTAATAGTATTGATTGTATTATGTTTTATATTACAGTTTTTTATATTACAGTCTTATATTACATTTTTATATTATACTTTTATATTCAATACCTTTTTTAATTTTAGGGAATTTCACAATTCAATATTCGAATAAACATTTAGAATTAAAATAATTTTAATTTAAATCTGGAATAACAAAAGATTAATGCAGATAATACGTATATTGGGAAAGTAAAATCCAATTATATCTCATTCATATAAACAAGTTCGTGCGAGCAAATTGTTTGCGTAAATGAAAATTCTTAAATATAAAAGGAGACTACCTGACGGCATTTTCCTCTTTGATTAAATTTTATTATTAGATTTCAGGAACTTCCTGAAAATAAGTAGAGGTAATTTTATGACCGAAGATATCGAACCAAAAGAAAACAATGAGAGCCAGGCTTCTAAAAAAGGAAAAAAAAGTATTACAATTGAATTTATAAAACCTGAAAATTTCAGACAAATTTACGCTATAGGAGCCGCAGGTGGTCACAGCCCTTATGATTTCAGGATTGGGTTTTATAATGATACCCCAAAGATATTTGGAGATGCTTCAGAATCCAGAGTTATTGAAAGGCGTGTGGAGACCGAGGTAATACTCTCCCCGGTTGCTGCCCTTGAACTCAATCGCTGGCTAACTCAACATATAAACGAATACGAATCAGTTTTCGGAGCTATTTCCCGGGCTATCCCCAGACCCAGAAAAGAACCTGCAAAACCCGTTGATGAGAGTACAAATATTCAGGGTTATATCTGAGAGGAAAAAATACCAAATAGATAAGATACCCGTTTCCAATAATTTAATTTTTAATAAAAATATAACAGATATTAACTATCCAATTAAATTATATAAATGAGAATTAATAAACATTTAATTGCTATTAAACAAGTTATTGGTTAAAGTTTGGGTTAAATCAAAATTTTAATTAAAGAAAATTAGAGTTAAGTTTTCTTGGATTTGTCCAAAAATCTAGGTTAAACTCCTTAATAAATTCCTTAACAAAGCCGCGCAAGCTTTTTAACTAATTTAATTTGAGCAAAAGAAAATATAGGGAATATAATAACCATTTTAATAAAAATTTTTAATAAAGCACTTTACTAAAATAATTTAATAAAACTCTTAGTAAAAAACATAATAAAATATCTCGGTTTATTTTTCTGCATATTCCTCTTAAGTTTAAAACCAAATTTTAAAAACTGTCTGTTAAAATTATCTTCTAAAAAGTTATTTTTTAGATATCTTATATTGTTTAGAGGGATTTATTCAGAAGGTCTCCTCTAAATTATCACTTTTTACTGATTTGCCGGTTGAGCATAAAAATTGCATTTTGGAACCCGAGGTTTCAGAAGTCTTCTGGCAGACATTTTTCTTTTTTTCCAAAAGCTTCCACAGTTTTTTACATTCATCTGCTGTTAATCCTATTTCGTTAATCAGGTACAGTTCTGCTTTTTCATTTCTTTCTGTACCCATCAGCAATTTACGAATTGTGTCTCTGTGGTGCCCTGTTATTCGCTCAATGCTTCGAATCCCGTTTTTTTCAAGAAAAAGCTTGTATATAAGTCTTATATTTTCCTTGGGCAGATGCTTGCGGTAAATGGATGTGCCAATTGTATCCATAAAAAATTTGCCGCAATGCTTACAGTGATATCTTTGATGACCTGTTTTATACTTTCCCCGTTTTACAATTGCTTTTCCTTCTTTTTTAAGATAATATTCACATTCGGGATTATGGCAAACAACTTCACTTTTTTTATCCTATTCTGCAATATCTTTGTCAATTGACATATGGATCACTGGCTCTTTTCTTCACAAAGATTTGTTTCCTGCAATTTATTGACATCTATTTTTGGGCCCTGTTTTTCAACTTCTGTTAAGAAAAACAGTGATCTTTTCATAAAAAGGGTTTTAAGAAGGAAACTACTTCATTATCTAATCTTTTATGTATCTTTAAACCCTGTATACAGGTTATAGAGTCAAACTAAAGGGTATTTGGTTAATAAAAAGATAAACTTACCGAATTTACCCCATACAGAGTGTTATTCTTCTCCAGGCGCAAAGTCAGAAGAGCTTCAATAAGAATAAGGTATAATTATATATATAAAGCATTCGAGCAGGGAAATATGAGATTGCATATATGCTATTAAAATATGCTGGGAATTCAAAAAGTTACATATAAATTACATAATAATTTTATATATAGTACAAATTTTAAATTCTCGCTTATTTTCCTCACCTCAGAAAACATTTTATAATATATGCTATAAATGAAAAAGGTAACCCAAAAATAATTCTAAATTTAAATAAGAAACTTGAAACAAAGCCTGGTTAGAGAATTCAGTTCAAACTCTTTGATTAGAAACCTATAAGAATAGGGATATCGATGGTTATATATCTTTGAAAAGGATTATGTAATTTTCAGTTTTCTTAAAAGCCGGTGGAGTGAAGATTCAAAATAATTTTTCAGTTGCTGGCAGGAAGTAGCTGACAAAGTGCATTGAGCTAGGCATGGATATCGCTCAGATATGGTTTGCCCTGCACCGGCTTTGGGATGTAACAGACAAGAACCCGGGAGTACGGGGAATTAGATGTCCAGAATAAATCAGCGAGGGTTTAAATTTGTTCCCAAATAAAAAAGTTCAGAAAATTGTTGGATCACGGATCCAGGTAGAAATGAAAGGCGATCTTAATCTGCTTGAAGGCACTCTTAAGAGTGTGGATGATTATATGAATCTCCATCTTGTAGATACTATGGAGATAGTAAAAGGAGAAAAAGTACGCTCCCTTGGTTCTGTAGTGCTTCGGGGCAACAACATTATACTGATTACTCCTGTAGAAGACTAAGACTTAGAAGCCTAAGACTTCATAAGGAAATCGTTAGTGTGGAAGCATGGATCTTGAAGAAGAAGCATATAATATAATAAGAAGACATAAGGATGGCGTTTTTCAGAACGTCATTTGGAAAGAACTGGATATTGACAGCAGAAAATGTTCCAGAATTATTAAAAAGCTTCTGGATAAAGACCTTATCATCCGTGAAGTTGGAGTCTCAAATGGGGCTCGAACATACCTTTTGAAAGCAAAAGAAGAGGTTAAAGAAAAATATGACCTTCTGCTTTCTGGAGAGATGTTTTCAGCCTGTACAGGCTGCACTGGGGATTGCCAGCCTGAATACTGTGGAAGACTCAGCGAATGGATCGGAAACCTTATGACAGAAGCTTCAAAGGCAGAAGAATCCGGTATAGACGAAGACATCGAAAATGAGGAAGAACTTCAAGAAGGGATCTGAAAGAAATCTCTAAAGAATGTTCAGGGCATTCTTGAAAATTTTGACAATCGACAACTATATATATAAAAAACCCTTATTGAAGAACCCCTTTCAATAAGGGAGTTCCTTAATTAGATACGATTTGCTCCGGTAGTGTAGCTCGGCCAATCATTCCGGCCTTTCGAGCCGAAGACTCGGGTTCGAATCCCGACCGGAGCACTATTGTTCCTTTTTGATTCTATTAAAGCGTTTTAATGGCTATTTTATTCTTTAATTTTGTTCTTGTGTGTTTTTACCCTGTGTATCGTAATTTTTCGACATAATTATCCTTTTTATTATTTTCTCTATTGTTCCTTTTATTATTTTTCTATTATTCTTTACTATAAACCTATATCTTAAATTTTCTTGAATTTTCAGGATGAGTTATGTTTTTTAAAATACGATTATTCGATTAAAAACTGCCAGGAAATGTATACTGGATTTCTGTCACATTTACAAAAGCTTTATGATTTCATCCAAAAAATTTATTCGGATATCTTGTATTCTACTTAATTTTTTCCTTTAAACTACCTTAAAAGAGTTAAGAAGGGACAGATTTATATATTACAAAGTATATTGAAGGATTCGCTGTGAGATGCGATGTGCTCCGGTAGTGTAGCTCGGCCAATCATTCCGGCCTTTCGAGCCGAAGACTCGGGTTCGAATCCCGACCGGAGCACTAAAACTAATTTTTAAATGTCTTTTAAATATCCCTTGTATTTTATATTTGTTATTTCCTTCTAATGTTTTCCTCAATATTTCCAGTTCGATATCTGATGTGTTTCTAATGGTTTTTTATTATTTTAGTTTCTTCTATTTTCTTATTTCTTCTTTTATTTTTATTTCTTCTATTATTTTTATCTCTTCATTTGCCGTTTTACAACTTCTAATACTGCTGTTACTTCCGGTATTTCATGGATAATAAACGTTTATTAGCTGGGAATATGTGTCATATTCTGTAATATTCAAGTGATTCTAGGTATTTTCTACAAACTTAAGGAAAAGCTCACTTGTGGGTTTCAGTTTTTGGAATTTTCATTCTTTTCTTAGTACAAGATCATGGAATTTCTTTATTTCCTGAATTTTTTCCAGATTTTGTTCTTCATCAAGAATTCCGGCGGTATTTAAGGCTTCCACTGCAGCCTTAGCTTCCTGCTCTGCAGTCTGTAAGCCCTGTTCTTTAGCAAGGAGCCTCAAAGTTTCCAGAGCCCATGCTACCTGGACAAGAACGCTTTTTAAACCATATTGTGAGACTGCTTCTCCAATATTTTCAAGGGCCCTGACCGTGGCTTTTACATAAGCGTCATTCTCTTCTCTAGCAGCAGCATTGCCCAGATCCTCAAGAATGACTGCAGCCTCAAGAGTACTGATTTCCATAATTTTTCCAGCTGAAGCTGCCCCAATCTGTCCAAGCAAAGTTATTGAAAGGAGTCCAACTCCAGGAAGATTTTTTTCCATAGCTTTGTAGGTCACCCGCATAAGGTAGATCTCGCAAAGGCTTGCCAGAGTTTCCAGGTTAAGGTTTGAGAAGGCCTTCCCGCAGTTCCCGATCGCTCCTGCAGCAATTTCTGCTGTTTTATGCAGTCTTCCTGTTGTAAATTCCAGCGCAAGGTTTCCAATAATGGATGAGCCTTTTACTGCAAGTGCTTCCCTCTGTTGACGTGCAGCTTCTATAGCAATGTCTTTTAATGCATTGCAGGATGCAGTACAGGCTTCTTCAATTTTCCTTTCCGCGGCAACCCTTGCTATATCTCCTATAGAGATCATCAGGGCTTTGGCATCAAGTTCGTTTTCCAGAGTTGGTTTAAAACGAATCAGGTTAATTGCAAAATCTCTTATTTTTCCCACAGCTTTAGCTGTTCCTTCCGAATCTTCGTCATAGGCTTTTTTGAATGCTTCTTCAATTGCCCGGACTTCATCAAGCTCACTTTCTCCCAAAGTCATATCTTAACCCCACATGATCCTTGATATCTTATATCCTTTTATGTATTTAATCCAGATCAGTTTTCCTGTCAAAATTCTTTATGGAACTTTCTTTTTTTCTTTGATTTAGGGATATTCTCTTGTTTCAGTCTTTTTTTTAAATTAATTAGTGAGCAAGATAGAGAAAGCTTAATTCTTGAAGCATAAGCTATTTATATTAATGTACATTATTATACTTCATTGTACTAAGATGATGAATTAATTTATAAATCGAGCTCTTATGTTTATATCCAAAAAATTTGAACCAGAAGAATCCCAAAAAAAGTATGCAGAGGGTAGTTTTTAATGAAATCCCAGGATATTGCTGTTGTTGGAATTTTACTTGCAGTTGGTGCGATAGTACGCTATTTATCCCTGGTAATCCCAGGCCCGATTGTTTCGAATCTTGTAATTGCTTTTTACTCGCTTGCAATAATCCTTGTGATTCCGACTTTTACTGAAGTTATAGGGATAGGACTTGTGGCAGGCATAGTTTGTGCTCTTTTAAGCCATTCAATATTTCCTCCTGCAAATCTTATAAGCGAACCTGTAGGAGCAATTGCCTGTCTCTCAGCCTATAAAGTTCTCAGAACTCGGATTTCACTTGCTCCAGCTCTCTCAACGCTTGTAAGTACGCTTGCAAGTGGAATAACTTTTGTAATTGTTGCAATGCTTCTGGTCGCTCCTACAATTCTTTCTAAATTCAGTAACATGGAAGCCTTTGTAGCTGCCATTATCCCCATTGTAGTATTGACTGCAGTTGCAAATGCCATTATTGTCCAGATCCTTTATATTCCGGCCTCAAAAGTACTTTCCCGAGGAAAAGCATGATCCAGGTTAAAAATTTTTCATACACATATGGAGTAGCCGAAAAGCCGGCACTGGAAAATCTTAACCTTGAAATTCCAGCAGGAGAATTGCTTTTAGTAACAGGGCACAGCGCTGCAGGAAAAACAACCCTTGCCCTTGCAATAGCAGGTATTTTGCATCATGAAATCGGGGGTAAAATCGAAGGGGAAATCCTTTTAAAAAGCAGGGATATCAGGGAATTTTCCGGAATAAAAGAATTGAGCAGGCATATAGGAATAGTTTTTGATGATGCCGAATCGCAGCTAATTTTTACAAGCGTTGAGGAAGAAATTCGTTCAGGGCTTGAGAACCAGGGTCATTCTCAAAAAGAAATTGCAAGTAGATTAAAAGAGGTTATGGAACGTTGTGAAATCACCCATCTTAAGGCCAGAGCCCCACACACTCTTTCCGGAGGCCAGAAACAAAAAGTTGCTCTTGCAGCTACTCTTGCTCTCGATACTGAAATCTTGATTCTGGATGAAGCCACAGCCGAGCTTGATCCAAAAGCGGTAAAAAGAATTTTTACCATCCTTCAGAAACTAAAAGCAGCCGGAAAAACTATAATTGTTATTGACCACAATATAGAAGATTTTCTCGAAATCGGAGACAGGGTTGTCCTTCTTGAAAAAGGAAAAATTAAAGCTATAAAAGAACCCGCAGATTTTACATCCTCATCTGACCCATCTCAGATCTCTTCATCCTATCCTCCCTCTCATAGTTCATTCCAAAAATTATCTCTCAGTACGTCTTCTCAAAATCTTAACCAAAAAGCAGATAAAGCTTCAAGCCCGGCAGTTCATTCTCCGAATATTGGAAATAAAAGCTGTAGAAAAGACTTTCCTCTAATCTCAATACATGAATTAACTCAGCGCTACGAAGAAGTTCTGGCTCTGGATAATATAAACCTTGAAATTTGCCCTGGAGAGCTTATTGCTATTCTTGGGGAAAACGGTTCAGGTAAAACAACGCTTGTGAAACATTTCAACGGGCTTCTAAAGCCCGAAATTGGGAGTGTAAGAATAAAAGGGCTGGATACTTCAAAAGTTTCCATAAGTGAGCTTGTTAAACATACAGGGCTTGTTTTTCAGAACCCCGATAACATGCTTTTTGAAGACACAGTTGAAGCGGAGATTGCTTTTGGATTAAATAATCTTGGAATTCGGGGTTCAGAGGCAGCTCAATCTATTTCCCGGGCTCTTGAGCTTGTTGGCCTTGGCGAAAAACAGAAAGTTTTCCCAAGGCACCTAAGTCGCGGAGAAAGACAGAGACTGGCTGTTGCCTGCATAATTGCGATGAAGCCCGAATTAATTGTACTCGATGAACCCACGACGGGCCTTGATGCTGAAGAATCCGACAGAATAATGCAACTTATGCGAAAGCTCCAGAATGAAGGGCATACAATAGTCATGGTTACTCATAACCTGCAGCTTGTAAAGAATCATGTCGAGAGGGTTATCCGCATGCAGGCAGGGAAAATTGTAGAAGATACCGCTAACAAAAAATGTATGGCTGAAAAAGATGAGATTGAAGAAAGGTTTAAAAGGCTTAATAAAGAGCATACTGGAGGTACATTTGCATGAAAGAGATTATGCAATATCTTAATAAAGATAGTTTTCTGCATAGCATGAACCCGCTGTCCAAACTTGCTGCTGTTGCAGGAATTATTATTCTGAGTGTTTTTACGACAAACCCGGAAGTACTTGCAATATTGGTTGCAGGAATTTTCCTGGCAGCGCTCGGAGCAGGGCTTCAGCAGGAGCTTATCAAACAGCTCAAACTTCTTATATTTCTGAGTTTTACCCTTATTTTGCTGACCATTATTACCCTTAAAAGCGGAGAAACCATAGCTTATCTTATCCCTCCAGGTACTTTTGCAGCCGCAGGAATTCTTCCGGTAACACAAGGAGCCCTGGATTTTGGGCTTGTCCTGTCCCTCCGCTTTTTTGCAATGCTTTTTGCTTTCCAGCTCCTTGTAGTAAGCACAAAACCGAGTGACCTTATGAAAGCCTTCCTGGCAGTTCATATTCCAGTAGATTATGTTCTTATGTTCGTAATTGCCCTGCGCTTTATTCCAAGCCTGCAAATTGAGGGCCAGCGCATTCATGAAGCTCAGCTTGCAAGGGGTTATAACCCTGGAAAAGGCCTGAAAGGTAAAATAAAAAGTTTAAAACCTTTACTTGTGCCCCTGGTAGCAAATTCTCTTGGAAGAACCCAGGTTCTGGGGCTTACAATGGATATGAGAGGCTACAGAAATAGACAGGATGTAAAAAACAACAGGCTTGTGTGGGGCAGGACTGATTTTGCGGCTGTTGGCTTTATAGCTTTAATGGGAGCAGGAATCATATTCGGAAGCTTTTTATAAACTAGTTTTTTATTCCTGCTTTTTACATCTTCCCTTTTTTAAAAGTCCACATTTTTTTAATATTCCTGTTAACATTTCCAAGTGTTTATTTTTATTCTGATTTATCCTTTTTTGGCTCTTTCGCTCTTTTTAATCTAAAATAAGAGTAGAAATATTAAGAAAAAATTTAAGAGCCCCATTTCCAATAAGAAAGAAGCAAAAAAAGATAACAATAGCTCCGGGGATAAAGAAAATAAATTAAGAGGAACAAAGCTTAAACAATTATATAAACAAACAGATAAATAAATACACATTATATTCAGAAATAATACACAATAAATTCAGAAATATATGATTATAGCCATTAGATTATTAATTCATCAGTACTTTCTCAGGTAAACATTTTTAATATTATATTTTAATGGGTTTTAATTGGGGGATGAATATGGAAAACCAGGATCTAACAGACCTAGACCTGCCTATGAAGATTAAACTTCCTGAACCTGAAGTTTCAAATAAAGAAGGAATCGAAGCCCTTTTCGCAAAGCGAAGGTCAATACGCAAATATAGAGATAAAGAGTTTTCCCAATCAATAATTTCCCGCTTTTTATGGGCTGCTCAGGGAATCAGTTCGAAACAGGGCCTAAGGACGTCACCCTCAGCAGGAGCAATTTATCCGCTTGAAATTCATATCGTTGCCGGAGAAGGAAGCGGAATTGAGCCTGGAATTTACAGGTATGACCCTGAAGAGCATACTCTTAGCCAGGAGATTATTGGAGATCTAAGAAATGAGCTTTCAGAAGCATCGCTTTCTCAGGCAATGATCAGAAATGCTCCTGTTTCGCTTGTAATTTCTGCAATTTATGCGCGAATAACAGGTAGATACGGAAAAAGAGGAATTAGGTACACCGATATGGAAGCAGGGCATGTTGCCCAGAATATATATTTATTAGGAACAGAACTAGGGATAGGAACCTGTGCAGTTGGAGCTTTTGACGATGAAGAGGTAAGAAAAGTACTCAAACTGCCAGCAAATGAGGAACCTCTATATATCCTGCCTCTTGGTTATATATGAAAGAAACTCAGAAAGGCCTCAAAGAAAATATGAAATTGGAAGCCTTTAATTAAAAATTTAAAAATTTTTAACCTTTTATTGCTTCCAGAATAAAAATAGAAGTTAGCATTTATAAGAAATTGAAATTGGCCTAAATTTGCTGCAATTATAGAAAACTCTAAATTATTATTTCTAATTTAAATATTTCTAAGTTGAATAATTTTTCCTAATTTTGCACCTTCTAAAATTTTTTGTCTTTCAAAATTTTTATCTTCTGAAATTTTTAGATTTTAGAATATTTATATATTTCTTCTTTTTTCAGGGCTAAGCTGAGAATTTTTCCTGACCAGTTTACCTTTTTCCATACTGTAAATTACGAGTTCACCTGTAGAAAACCTTATTTCTCTTATATTCTCATTAGAAATACGTTCAATATACTTGACAAGCGCTCTTAGGCTGCTCTGATGAGCACAAATCAGGACATTTTTTCCTCCCTTCACAGCAGGCAGAATATTTTGCTCAAAATAAGGAACTGCACGTTCATAAACAGCTTTGAGACTTTCTCCTTCAGGAGGCCCGGGCTCAAAATTCCATCTCCATGCAGAGATTTCTTCTATCCCGTATTTTTCTTCCATTTTCTCTTTCTTTTTACCCTGCAGCTTTCCATAGTAGCGTTCGTTCAAAGCAGGTGTACAGTAAATCGGAATAAGTTCTTTTTCCAGATTTTCCGGATAAGAATACCATTCTATTCTATCTTCAATATTCCTTTCAATGTCCCTGTCATTCTCATTTGAACTTTTTTCGTTATCTGTTTCGTTATCTGTTTCTTTACCCGCTTTCTTTTGCTCTCTTTCATGAACCAGGACACCTGTTTTTTCCTGGGTAGAGAATATGATAAAAAGCGTCTCCTGAGTACGGACGAGGTTTGAGGCAAAAGCAAGATCGAATTTAAAGTTTCTAAGTTCTTCCGCGCACTCAAGAGCCTCTTCTATTCCTTTTCTGCTAAGAGGGATATCTATCCAGCCTGAGAGCCTTTCAGCAGGTTTTAAGCCTGGTTCTGCATGTCTGACAAGTACAAGATAACTCATAAAAATGCGCCTTCCAATACTGATATCTTTTACATGTTCATTTATATCCACTATATGCCTAAAATTTATAAATAGAATAATACAGTTTGGCATCTAATAAGTTTTGTAATTCTTAAAAATATGAGTACAAAAAGACCGTTTCTAAGACAGACAACTTGAATGGTAATTTTCTAATTAAAGCTGATCTTAACCAGCCGATTCATAATTTATAATTTTAGGTTAGTTTGGAATGATTTTGGATTAATTTCGAATAAATTTCAAACTATTATCTTATTATCCGAATCACGGTTTCTTTATCTCGGGCCGGAACCCCAGTTTAGTGTCATAGAGTAAATGCCAGAGGTCGCTTTTCTTATTCATCCTTTCCGCATCAACTACAGCCCCTTCACCCTTTATTTCAAACATTACGTTCTTTTTCCCAAACTTAATTTTCCCAAACTTGCTTTCCATTCTGCTATAATCAAGAGCGTCAGCAAGCCTGACCAGGGCTGAGACTTTTAAAGTGACGTCCTGCAGGGTTTCAGGCATTTTTCCGAAGGCTTTGCCCTGGAGTTTTGTGAGTTTTTCTTCTCCAACCCTTTTTCTATGCAGAAAGGCTATCCAGGGTATGGCAGCCTGCAAACCGTTAGATAGTTCAGAAGGAGGATGCACCAGAAGAATGTCTTTTCCTGCCTTATGATGGTTTTCTAAATCCGTAGCCACGCCGATATCATGGACAAGAGCAGCTATTTCTACAAAACTCCGCAGGTGTTCCTCCAGTCCGTGATAAGCTTTTAGGATGTCAAAAAGTTCAAGAGCATTTCTGGTCACGTTATCCGCATGACTTCGTTCGATGCCATATTTATGGAAAAGAGTTTCTAGAGGTAAAGGTTCTGGCAGGCGTTTTGCCTCTAAATCTTCTTCTAGCTGGTTTTTTTGTTGAAATTTGTCACCCACAATCACAATAAACCCCTTGTACTTGTTTAGTTATTTATTTTATTTATTATGTTTAGCCTTACTTATTCTTGTTTATTCTTATTTATATCTTCCACATTTTAACTGGATTCAGCCATTTTTGCCTTTATCTCATTCGCATTTATTCCTGGCAATTTATTATTTTATTTTTTATTTTATTAAATTGGGAGCGCAGAGGGTCACGAATACCCCATCCTTTAGGGTGGGGATGAAGTGGACCCTCGCCTTTTTTTAGATTTGTTTAAATCTTATCCCATTTTTTCTTGGTAACGTAATGTTTCTTGATTCCAAACAGCAGGAATTGGACACGCAATTCTGTATCTTATATCTAGGAAACCTTGTTGAAATACGCTTAACTATTCCCCGAAAATGGTGCGGGCGACCAAAGAATATCCTATCATATTCTATCAGATCTCATCCTTTAGGGTGGGATGGCCGCCCGCAATTTGATTTTTTTCAGTTTTTTGTTTTATTTTCTTCTTTTGAATGAAATTTTTATCTTAATCTTTTTCCCGGACTTTTACTTAACCTGAACTCAACTTTTTTATTATATTTATGTAAGATTTAATTTAAAATTTCCATTATTATTCCTGTATTATTGTAAAACTAATTTATAATTAACTATGGCTTCTGATAACAGAATAATTATATATAATACCTGAAATATTTATATGCTAGGATTGAAAAATGATTAAAATTAGCTTTAAGAAAGGAACTTTACTTATTGAAGGTAATATAAGAGTTCCAAATGCGGTCTGGGATGAGAGGAGAAAGCATTTTAGATCTCTCGCGATGTACTATAAAGACACACTCAATTATTTGGAAAATTCTAAAATTGAGTTTGAGGATTATGTACTTGACCTTCTTCCCTGTCCTGACCTTGGAGCAGCATATGAGGCTTCAGGAAAAAAGCTTGAGTTAAGGGATTATCAGGCAGAGTCTCTTCTTTCCTGGGGGGAAAATGAAAAATGGGGAGTCCTTGTTTTACCAACAGGAAGTGGAAAAACCGTTGTTGGAATCCGGGCAATTGCAAGTTGTAATACTCCTGCTCTTGTGATTGTACCAACCCTTGACCTTCTGGAGCAATGGAAAACCTTGCTTGAAGAAGCTTTTTCTATTGAAATCGGAAAACTTGGAGGGGGAGAAAAGAAAATTCTCCCAATAACCGTTTCTACATATGATTCCGCCTATATCCATGCCGAAACCCTTGGAAATAGATTCGGGCTTTTAATTTTTGATGAGGTACACCATCTCCCTGCTCCCGGATATAGAAGTATTGCGGAATTTTCCGCAGCTCCGTACAGGCTTGGTTTAACGGCCACATATGAAAGAGAAGATGAGCTGCATTCGGAATTAAACAGGCTTGTCGGAGGCAAGGTTTACGAAAAAAAGATCTCTGAACTTGCAGGCGGTCATCTTTCGCCTTACAGGATTGAAAGAATAATTACCGAACTTACTGAAGATGAAAGGGAAGAATATGAAAAGCATTATTCTATCTTTCTTAATTACGTAAGAAGAGCTGGCATAGTCATGCAGGGACCTGTGGATTTTCAGAAACTGGTTATGAGAAGCGGCAGAGATCCAAGGGCTCGAAAAGCTCTCCTTGCAAGAAATGCAGCAAGAGATTTAGCTTTTAACAGCGACTCCAAACTTATCAAACTCAAAGAAATCTTGCAAACTCACAGGGATGACAGGATTTTCATTTTTACAGAACATAACCGGCTTGTTCATAAAATTTCCAGGGAATTTCTTATTCCTGCAATTACCTACCGAACTCCGTCAAAGGAAAGGGCTTCTATTCTTGAAAAGTTCAAGGAAGGGCGTTACAGGGCTGTAGTTACATCCAAGGTGCTGGATGAAGGTATAGATGTGCCTGAAGCAAATATAGGGATTATAGCAAGCGGAACCGGCAGTAAAAGGGAATATGTGCAGCGGCTTGGAAGAATCCTGAGGAAAAAAGAAGGAAAAGAAGCAATACTTTACGAAATCATTGCTACCGAAACAACTGAAACCGGCACTGCAAAACGAAGAAAACAGGCTGTTTCCACCCGCAAACGCCGGGAAAGCCCAACAGGTACGCAAAATCCAGAAAACGAAAAAAATCCAAGAAAAGAAATGAATTCAATTGATGAATTGAATTCAATTAACAAAACGAATTTGACAGACCTGAAAAAACAGGAAAACAACAGGGTCAGTCAGATGAAAGATAAAATAAATCCTAAAAATTCAGGAGGAAATTCGGTTGATAACATCTGACCTGCTTGTAACCCGAATTTCTGGAGGAAAGATAAAACCTTTATATGCAGCTTTCAACTCTGAAAACCTGGAACTTGCAAAGCTCCTGATAGAGACTTTTGAGCAGCATGTCGGGAAAACATATGGAGACCTTCTGAGTGAACTTGAAGGCTATGAAGAAATGAATTACCGCTTCATCAGAGGCCTTTCCCAGTTGCTTGGAAGACGGGCTGTAATCGAAACCGATGCAGCAGTTAACTCTTCCCTGGCAAGAGAAACCGTTTTTGAAACCTGTAATGGAATGGCCCTGTCCAGTGCTGAAAAGAAAGAGACCTTCCAGAAAGCTGCAAAAATTCTCTCGATTTCAGCTCAGGAACTTGAAAAATCCATGTGGGCAGACCTTGAAGAAAACCAGGTCTTAAAAAACTTCCTTCCTCTTACCCCTGCCAAACTTCTAAAACAGTATAACCTCTCTTTAACCCAGACCCTGCTTTTCAGGGCAGTTGACCTTGATATCTGGATAAAAGGAGACTTCCAGAAAATGCTCTGGAAAATTGTTCGGTCAGGGCTTATGTATTCCCTTGAAGATATTGAGGATAACATTACTAAAATTGGAGTGGAAGCAGGAGAAAAAAGAAAGGAAAAAATCACTTCTGAGGAAAAAGAGAAATCTCGAAAAAAAGAAAAACCGGAATATCCGGCCGTGCATCTTCACCTTGAAGGCCCGGGCTCGCTTTTCAGAATGTCAGAGCGTTATGGAAATTCTTTTGCGAAGATTTTTCCCGTACTCATGAAATCAACAGGCTGGAAGCTGAAAGCAAAAATTCTTCAAAAAACCTATCAGGGAAAACGTGTTCTTGAGCTTACCCTTGATGATTCAGAAAAAGCTTTCAGACCTTCTCAAGAAGCAGTACAGTACGCTAATGAAAACTCTACTATTTATTCGGTTCCATCTTCAGAGTTTCAACTTGAAGAAACAAAGGCAGAATATGATCTCGGAGCAGATGGGCTTGAGATTTCGGAACCTGGTAATGGGATCAGACGCATAGGATCAGATAAGGGTCCAAGTATGGAGTCAGACACAGACTTGGAAAAAGAAACTTATGATAGCTCAGTCGAAAAACTGTTTTCCAGATTCACTTTAGGAAGCTGGAAAATTAAAAGAGAACCTACAATTCTTAAAGCCGGAAGATACGCTTTTGTTCCTGATTTCGCTTTACAAAGAAATGATATGAAGGTTTATCTGGAAATTGTAGGTTTCTGGACCCCTGAATACCTGGAAAGAAAGGTCGAAAAACTCAAAGAAGTAAAGGAACCTTTAATTCTCCTGATTAATAAAAAACTTAAATGCTCCGAAAAGGATTTTCCTGCTCAGGAAGTGATTTTTTTCGACAAAAAAATTCCTGCAAATGAAATCATGAAAATCCTGAGAAAATATGAACAAAAACAACTCAAGAAAGATACTTTAATTCTGCAGGGAACTGAAATCTCCCTTTCCGGAGAACTAATAAATCTTGAGGAAATCGCTTCTGAAAAAGGCATTATGCTTGAAGCTTTAAAAGAAGTAATTGCAAAAAGGCTTGGAAAATCAAGAGAATCTCAAGTTTTAGAGATTCGAGAAAACCAGGAAGAACTAAAGGAACCCGAAATAAGACTGCCTGAAGAATCCGAAACTTATGTACTTCTTGAAAACTATGTAATCCATAGGCACATGCTTGAAAAAATAGATAACGAATTAAAAAAACCAGGAAATGTAGAATTATATTCAGATGCAGTAAAAATTTTCGAAGGCTTTGGACTCGACCGCATTCTATATTATCCTGTGCTTGAACTTCTAGGTTATAAAGTAATCTGGGCAGGCCTCAGTGAAGAAAGTGCAAAAGTTAAAAGAATAAAGGCTTGATTTTAAATCTTTCAGCCTTTCTTTAAACTTTATTTAAAGATGGCCTGAATCTCTATCGATTTTTGTTTATGGTATAATATAAAATGGTAGAGATTGTCCTACAAGATAATTATTCTAAAATAAAATTATTCTAATAAAATTATTCTAAAATAAAATTCTCTACAGGCAAATTATTCGATATATTCTACACTTCTCTTTACAGGCTTAAAGAGTTTCATAAAGTCGTGTACATCTTCAGGGAAATCCGTGCTTACAAAAAGCCCAAGCTCTTTTGCTTCCCTGGCTGAAAGGGGAGTACTGTGAATCATTTCCCCGCTGACAAGTTTTTCGACAACATAATCTAACCTGTTTTCCTCCCCAGGCCCTGTTTGAATTTTGCCTTCAAGTAGTTCCCTTGCCACCTGTCTTGTAAGATTAAGGGCTTTTCTTGAGATATCGCTCATAATAAGGGTAGTATCGTCTGCTTTTTCTTTTTTCATGTCTGCGGCATAAATCCAGGAAGGGGCAGGATAGGTCCCGTGCAGAAGATTGCCTATCTGCGGGTCTATCGGGCCAATTACTGCGTCTTTATCCATTATGATTTCATTTGCAGCAAGGGCAATTACTGTCCCTCCGGACATAGAATAGTGAGGGATAATTACTCTGGTATTTTTGGGGTGATTTTTCAGGGCCCGGGCAATCTGGATACTGGCATGGAGCTGTCCGCCTGGGGTGTGCAGTATGAGTTCAAGAGGAGAATCCTTATATTTTCTTATCCAGCGTAAAATCTGTTCTGCATCTTCTTCGTCTATGAACTGATAGGCAGGCAGCCCTAGAAAAGAAATCCCTTCCCGCCTGTGAATCATTGTAAGGATTTTATAGCCGTGGGTTTTTTCCAGGGCTCCCAGTTTTGCAAGACGTTTCATTCGGATTCTTCGGAGCTGTGATTGAGGATAAATAATTGCATAAAGGAAGAAAAGTGCAAACAATATAGAAATTAAGTCCCAAAAGCTGATTGTTGTATTATCGAAAGTGACCAGAATATCCCTCCGAATTCTCTCCTGGGTTCAGGTTAAATAAGGTGAACTACCCCGCCCTGCTTTCTGATGAAAGCGAGGACGGAGCTTCCTTCGAGTGTTTTACTCATTTGGTTTCAGTTCCAAGAACTTCAGTCCCATCATAAAACCTGTTTGTCGAAGATTTGAAACAAATAGTTTCAAGCCAGTCCACATGGCATTTTGTGATAGGAAATTTCCCATGATATTGATAGCAGAATTCCTATCCCTATCAATAGAATTTCCACAATCACATTCCATATTTCGCTTCCACAACGGCATGTCATGGAGTTTTCCACAAACATAGCACATTTTGGAAGTATAGCTTTCATCAATTTTTATTACTGTTTTACCTATAAGTTCGGCTTTGTAGGCTAAAAATTCGATGAAGCGAGATAAATATCCCTGATTTTGAGTAGATCTATTCATGGCTTTTTTCTTTTTACCTTTAAGTTTTTTTGATTGAGCCATGTTCTTAACATTAAGTTTTCCAATAATAATAGTATTAGCTTTTGTATTGTTTACTATTTTTTTGGATAACTTATGCTGGAAATCTTTAAGTTGATTGGATTTTTTCCTTTCCATTTTTCTATAATTTCCATGAAGTTTAAGATATTTTCGGGATTTCTTTTTGCAATGATCCCTTCGGGACTTAATTGAATCAAGTTTTGGATTCCAATACTTATCAATTCTTGGAGTCCGAACTTCATGGAATTTTCCTTTAAGGTTGATACACGTTGCGATCTTAGTTATTCCTGCATCATTTGCTTGGTATAAACCATTATCAAAATACGCAGGTGTAGCAACCTCATAAGTTATGGAAATATAGAAATTTCCTTTTGCATGGAAAGGATCATCATTATAGATTTCCAATTGTTTGATATTGGGAAATACTTTAGAAATCTCAAAATCAAGAGGAACGTTATTGACATTATGAGAGAAACTAATTCTTCCGTTATATATTTTGAATCCACTCTGGTTATATACAATAGTTTGAAAGAAATTTCTACTTCGGAAATTTGGCGGTCTTGCACTCAAATCTCCATTTTTCCGTAGACCAAAGAAAGACTTATAGTTGGCATCAAGTTTTTTCAGAACTCCTTGTAGAGTTTTTGAATACACTACTATGTATTCAGGATTGTTTTTCTTGAACTCTGAAAGTTTATTTTGTTGGTCGATATACTTGATGCTTTTTCTATTAAGTCGCCACGCATCTTTCCCTTCAGCTAAAGCCAGATTATATAAAGAACAGCATCTATCCGAAAGTTCCCAAAGGACTTTCAATTGATTTTCTGTAGGATATATCTTGACCTTTGCCGTTAGATGCATAACAGTATATAAATAGAAGGTTTAAGAATAAATAGGAATGCAGAATAAATAAAAGTAATGTGTCGGGAAGTTGACGGCTTTCATCCCCAACCTGCCAGCCTTCAGCTGTCGAGGAAGGGGACTTCCCACCTTAAAGTTAAAAATTAGTTTAAAACTCCAGCCCTTCTCCATTATTAGATAGTCGTGAGGGTTTTTAATTCTTGGCTTCTTAATCTTACAAAAATTCTTTTACAAAATAAAGAAGACGAAGAAACCTAAAATTAAAATACACTTATGGCGAAATTAACTTAAGTCCTATTACTCCTGAGAAAATCAGGGCAATACAGATAATTCTTCCAAAATCTAGAGCCTCATTAAAAAGCAGAATTCCCAAAATAGTGGTACCTATAATTCCAATCCCTGTCCAGACTGCATAACCGGTTCCTATTGGTAGTGTTTTAAGTGCCTGCGAGAGGAAATAAAAACTGAGAACCATGCAGATGCCTGTAAAGATGCTTGGATAAAGCTTTGTAAAACCTTCAGTATATTTCAGCCCAATTGCCCAGGCCGCTTCAAAAATTCCGGCAATGAAAAGGAAGACCCATTCCATTTTTGTTCCACTTCCTTATTCTTGAATTCTATAAATTGTTAGTTTGAAAAGAATTAGCTCTATTAAATGGCTTTTTTATAAATTTCTTATTACCTGTAAAGGCTAATAGCATCCTAGATCTTATATCATTTATAAGCCTCTAAACTTATTAATAAACTTGTTAATATAGACTGTTTATTCCTAAATTAAGATGATTAAATAAAAAGGTGGAAACAAAACAATAAACGTTTAAGTCATGTGAGTGAATAATTAAATATGGCGGCTCCAAAATATTTGAAGCGCTATCTCATGGTTCAAAGAGATGAAATGCCTGCTTTTTTTAAAATAACAGAGAGGATTCCTGTCCAGTTTGACCCGGAGATGCCCCTTGAAGAGCTTCGCAAGATTCATGAGAACGGAATTGAGGAATACCGCAAGCTCCGGGAAAACCTTGAAATCGAAGCTATGGAAGCTCTTGCTTACAAAGACGCTTCTGAAAGACTTGTACTTTTTACCAGGACGTTTCTTGAATTACCTGAAGCCAATCTTTCTTTACTGGACTTAAAGGTTGAAATTGTAGACAGAATGCTGGAAAACTGCCATTGCTGCGGGTGGGGCTGCGAGATTGACAGGAAATCCGGGGAAAAAGGTTTTTGCAGGTTAACCGATCTTTCAAATTATGCATCCGAGTTCCTGCATATGGGAGAAGAACCTGAACTTGTGCCCTCTCATACAATCTTTTTTACAGGCTGCTCTTTTGAGTGCGTTTATTGCCAGAACTGGGATATCTCAACCTGTCCTGAAGCAGGTACAAAAATAGAGCCCAGAAAGCTTGCAAAGCTGATTGATTTAAGAAGAATGCATGGAGCAAGAAATGTAAATTTCGTAACTCCTACTCCTCATGCACATACAATCTTAAAAATAATTCGGGAAATGTCTGCAAATACTCCTGTGATCTGGAATTCAAATATGTACCATTCTCCTGAGCTTGCAGAAATGCTTGAAGGGGTGGTTGATGTTTATCTTGGAGATTTTAAATATGGGAACAATAGATGTGCACAAAAATACTCAAAGATAAAAAACTATTTAGAAATAGTGCAGCCTAACTTTGAATTTGCTTACAAAACCGCAGAAATACTTCTCCGTCATCTTGTACTTCCAGGTCATCTGAATTGCTGTACAAGACCAATTGCTGAGTGGGTTGCAAAAAATGTTCCCCAGATAAGGTTCAACCTTATGTTCCAGTACAGGCCCTGTCACAGGGCTATGGAATATCCTGAACTTAGCCGCTACCTAACCCCTGAGGAAGAGGCTGCAGCTATTTATCTTGTAAAAACGGCTGGTATTGAAGATTTACTGATTTAAATATAATACGGAAAACCTGGAATGTATAAAATAGATTAGGTTGAACTCTTAATTCCTTGCCCTATTATACAGATAAATACAGTTACATTATTAGATGATAGTGACTACTGACAATAATCGGTTGCATATAGGCTTTTTAAATAAATTCTCTATTTAAGTCTAAATCTGTAATTTAAGTTCTGTAATTTAAGTCCTGTAATTTAGGCCTTATACATCACTGCATGATACTTATATTCATAATACATTGATTGAACAGCATGCATTTTGAAGCCGTGTTTATTAGCGATTTCTTCAACCTTATACGGGTTATGAGAAAATCCATGAATATCTTTTGGGCGATTTTTTAAGGTTGCCGCTATTTCATTTTTGAAATTCCATCCTGCCCTGTATAAAGCTTTTAAGAATCCCGCATTTGGCGAAAAAAATCCTAATTTCCACAAAGGGTATAAGCGTGGGTCAAGCAGATCAAAGAACACTATTTTTCCGTCTTTGTTAAGATGTTTTGAGGCACTTTCAATGAAAGCATCAATCTCCTCAAAAGTCAGGTATTGAATAACTCCGGCTGCAGTTATTCGATCAAATTTAAAATCAACTTTTTCCCAGACTGTCTCATGGTTTGCGAGAACTAATTCAATATTTTCACATTTTTTTGCCTGTATACGTTTATTGGCTTCTTTTAGCATGGATGCAGAGAAATCCACTCCAACAAGCCGGTCATATTTAAGGGCATAAAAGACAAGGAGTTCTGCAGCTCCACACCCAAAATCAAGTAAACTTTCTCCCCCTTCAAGATGAAACAATTTCTCTTTTGCCTCCATTGCAAGAAATTCCTCATCTGAGTACCTATGGCCTCCGTGTTTTTTGTCCTGAAAAAACTCTTCCCATACAGTTTTTGGTTCTGTATGTGTTTTGCCAGCTACCTGTTCATTTTTTACTTCCATACCCGTTCCCCAGTTCATTATTTTTAACGTATAATGTTTACGTTTTAGTAATCTTTTTTATTTTCTTACTAATTCATTTTATTACTAATGTTTTATTAAATGTTTTAATTGTGAGCTAAATAAGTTATTATTTTTAAAAGAGTCTCAAAGAGCTCTTTATAAAAATTTAAATCAAACTTGCATGTAATTTAAGAAATTATTTACCTTAAATTTAAAAAATAATTTATTTCCGTAATAGAATATTTATGCGCCTGTTCGTCAATGTTTAATTAAGACTTCTAGTCTATAAGTTAAACTATATTTCTTGCATAAAATAACTTAGCATATGAAATATTCTCGAATAGTATCTATAATTTTAAGAAAAGACAAAGATAGGCTTGATTATTATGCCACTTTAATTATATAAAGTCACAAAAATAAAATTTTATGTTTTCGATTTCTTAAAAACCGGCTAATTAAGTTATTAAAGGTTATGAGAAATTCTATATCTAATAAATTTGAGTGCTTTTTAAATTGAGGCGGTATTAAAGCATGATTTTAGAATATGACGTATATTAAATGTTAAAATTTTATTTAATCTTAGTAATTCAGATACATAGTATCTGAAAAAGATGTTAAATTCAGTAACTAGAAAGTCCAAAATTTCAGTAATAATAAGTTAAATAAGTATTTTAGTTAGCTAGTGTTGAGTTCAATGTTGATAAATTCAATATTAACAAGTTCATCATCATTAAATTAAATAACTGCATAAGTCCATTATTTACTCAAGCATCCATTTCCATACCGGCTTAATAATTATTTTTTTCTTCAAGCCGTCAATTTCTATGTCCAGGATTTCCTCATCGTCCATAGTTAAAATAAGTCCTTCATCAAGTTCATATTTTTCCATGGCACTTAAAAGCCCCAGGAATTCTCTTTCTTTGCCAGAAGGGCTTCCGAAATAAATAGAGGTTTGAATTGCAGCCGAGATTTTCTGGTTATCTTTTTCCTTTATTAAAAAATCACATTCGTTTTGATCTTTATAATAAAATATCTCTTTTCCTTGTCTCTGAAGTTCCAGAAAAACCAGGTTTTCAAATCTAAGGCCTAGACTGTCAGGGTAATTCGGATAAACTGCCTTGAAAAAGCCTGTATCCCCAATGTAAATTTTATGGGAAGTGTCTGTTTTTCCCTCTGTTTCGGATGAATCATCAAGTTTTGGAACTCTATATAATAAAAATTCGTTTTCTAGATATCTCAGTAAAGCCTCGAGAGGTTCTTTGTCTTCTATCCCGCTTACTTTTTTCAAGGTATCTAAAGAGTATTCGGAAGCCATATTTGAGATCAGAAATATGGTAAGTTTTCTTAATCCTTTTGCGGCTTGAATATTTTCTGCCGACTCCTTTTTTTCGATTATTTCATCAAAATAGTTCCTGGCCAGGTCCGGATTTCCTTTTTTAGCTATTTCAGGAAAACCCCCATTCTCAAAATATTGTAAAAAAGTACATAAGACTTCATCTCTCCGGGAAGGTGTTAATAGATTGGGGTTAGGAACTCTGCCGCTTTTTATAAGTAGATATTCCTTGAATGAAAAAGGAAGAAGCTTTACGGTTTTAGCCATGCTTTCAAAATTTAAGAGAGAATTTTCCTTCAGCGGGCCGCGAGAAGTAATAAAAATTCCATCAGCCTCCCCGGACAGTTCTTCAATCCATTTCTCCCATTGGGGGATACTCTGGATTTCGTCAAGAAAATAATAAACTCTTTCAATTTCTTTTTCTTCCGGATCTTTTTTTTCAGAATTCTGATTACATATTTCGGCTGCTGCTTCTTTGAGGACTTGAAGATTTTTGCACACTAATGGCTGAATCTTATTATCTTTAAAATCGATATAGATTTTCGTACCTTCAAGAGTGCTTGCAATGTATTTCAAAAAAGAGGTTTTTCCCGCATGACCCGGACCTGAAATAAAAATAATTTTACTTCCCTGTAGAGGGACACAGATATTACGAGGAATAAAATCAGAAGAACTCTGGATAAATTCTTGATAACTTTTCAATAGAGGAATAAGTTCTAAGCTTTGCATAAGCAGTGTTTAAAGTTGGAATATATAGTTTTTTCTAGTAGAAATAAGCATGTTTAAACAAAGAAAATGTTTAAAGAAAAAATAATAGAAAGAAAATCGCTTTGCCTTGGATACTTTACATGTTTTTTAATAAGCCTCTATTTATTCCATATTTTTATATATTAAGTATTTTAATTAAGGATATGAAATTTACGGAAACATATAAATAAAAGAGTAAAAGGAATCTTATATCAGTAAGTTAATTTGAATTTTAGAATAATTTAAATATTGAAGAAAATTACTTTTACTAGGAAATAAAATCATAGCCATCGAATCAAAAATGTTTGTTTTAATTTTCTCTTATACTTGAACCATGGCTATGACAATATTTTTAAGTCCGTTATTAATATCAATTTTTTATTATCTCCACCAGCCAAATGCTCTGATTTTGACACACTCATAAGTAATCTTTACTTTGTCATAACTAAATGCAAAGAATCCCATTATGTTCCCTCCATAATTTATTATGTTATTCATAGTTCTATACATATTGAAAAATTCGTTAAGTTTTGGATTTTTATCTCCACCAGCCAAATGCTCTGATTTTGACACACTCATAAGTAATCTTTACTTTGTCATAACTAAATGCAAAGAATCCCATTCTATTTCCCTCCATAATTTATTATATTTTTACTGCTATACGTGTAAAAAAGATGTTTGATTTTGGGTACGTCCACTCCTAAAGAAATTTCATATCAACCCCCAATAAACACTTAGAAATTTCCACTCATGGCAATTATTTAAAGAAGCTTTATGATTGCATATATTGATTCGAAGGCAAACAGATTAAATTTTAATTGCCTGAGCGTACAAATAATTATATAACTGTAAATTATATAAGGCATACAGAATAAATTTTCCTGATTAATAATAGTCCTGGAAAATCTGGGGAAAATTCCTTGTTTAAAAAGGTTAAACTTTTATATTTAATTCACATAATTTTAATCAGTTAGCCAGATAACAAAAAGAGGTTTTTTACTACTTAAAATGATGAATAAGATTTAGAAAGAATCACCTTAAATTATTTGAAATCTATAATTGCTTTGAATTTGCTTTAATCCAGTATAAATGCTAAAATTAGTAAAGAAGAATATTATAATCTTTTGTTCTTAAATAAATTCAACAATTAAATTAATTAAATAGATATTAATTTTTCTTCACTAAAATAGATTTTTTCTGAAAATATTGTAGAAATTATTTTTCAGTTTTAATGGGAGCCTTTTTTTAACCAGTAAATCTTTCTCAGTTTTGAAAAACTAAATCTTTCTTTTAAAAATTTCCGGATTTAAGACATTTGAGATTTTATATGTGGTTAGTATTTTAATTTATGCTTTTAAGAGTTAAATATTCAGAAAAAATTATAATATATATTTGATTAATAAAAGATTTAACTTCCCGGAACCTTCCAGCAAAAAGGAGTTTACTTTAGAATTTATGTAAACAAGGTTAAGGTTAAATTAGATTTCAAAGTAAGGACAGTAATTAGTTGCAACAATGAGAAATTTAATGAATTTTTATATTAAAATTTATGAAAAAAAGATCCATTAAAATTACAAAAAATAATAAAACACATAGTCATCAATTTGTGAAACAAATATATTTCCATATTCATAAAAAGATGACTATGCAGGCCTTGATGGATTAATTACCAACACTTGTGTTTACGATGCTTAAATTTGTTGTCGCATCCGTATCCACAGCCGCCGTAGTTTCCTCCATAGCAGCTGGAGAATTTGTAATATACTGCTTCATAGTATGCTTTTACACTGTAGTAGTACCCACTAATATATCCCATTATATTTACCTCCACACGTTTCTTAACTTTTTTTAAATATCTTTTTCGATGACTTTTGCATATTGGAGAAGATAAGTTTTAAGATCGGGTGTGCAACTCTTTAAATTATCTTTTCATCAACTCCAATTTATGCATGTACTCCCGGCAATTATTTTTAGAAACTATTTTATCGATAGATTTTTCCTTGGAAAATAACATAATTAATTTTCCTTGCCAGAGAGTATAAGCAAATATATATTCCTATCTTATATAAGATGGCTAGAATAAATTCTCCTTAGCATTAATAGACCCTGAAATTCTGGTAAATCCCCTTCCAGCCACAATAATATCACCGTCTAATTTTATTAATTAACTGTACTGTATAAAAGGTTCCAGAAGAATCCAGAATTTAATGGCTCTTTTTAGAAAAAAGACTCTAATAAAAGGTTTTTTTGAATAAATTAAAATCATTCAGGTCCAAATCCCTATAAAAGGCTGAAAAATTCCCTTTTATTTCAGAAAAAAAGAATAACTATTTTTAATTATAAATTACTTAAGTTAATATCTATTTTTGAACAGCTAGCCCCTTTAGCTATGTTTAAGTATTTTATGCGAGGAATTTTTGTTTAATTTTGCGAATAAATATTTTAGAGATAGACTAATTTTGCCCGCAGATAATATTATAAAAACAATTTTCGCTTTTAAATATAAGTCTTAAATATTAATATTTAACTACTCAAATATATAGGCTGGAAAATTTAGTTATTATATTTGTTTATACTGCAACTCAATATTTAAAACCAATATCATCTGCCATATTCCTTCTGATATAAAAATTCTCTATTTTTCAAATTAACAGGTCTCCCACTCTATAGCTTCCACAAATGGGTTGTAGTAAGCTCAACTCTAGCTGGACCCAAAGCTTCGAAGCAGGATTTATATTCAGGTAATTCCAATATTATGTGCCGAATAAAAAATTGTTATAGCCATCAATTCGAGCCTGCATTTGGCCAAATATTCCAGGACTTGAAAGGATGGCTTTAATATACTTTTTTTAATTTAATTTATTCAAGCTTTCTATTTAGTCCCACCAGTTACATCTTTTGTGCTTTCTGCATTTGTAGCCGTTGTCGTAGCCACCGCATCCGCCGCCACATCCAGAATAGCCACCGTAGCAGCTGCCATAGGATTTAAAGCTGTCACAATATGATTTCATACGATACTGAAAGTCTCCTCCATACCATCCACTCATAATATTTTCCTCCAAAAAGTTTTAGATTTTTGTTTAGTTCTTTTCTTTAGTACATAGCTTTTAAATTTATTTGTTTTCAAACGTCTTCTTAATTTATGCTAATTTGTGTATCGATGGACAAATTATCTGGATAAACAATTGAACTCAAGATATTCAACCTTTACATTAATTTGTCTATCAACCCCCACACGTGTTCTCTCCCTGGCAATTAATTTTTAGAAGTTAGTATACTAATTTCTTCCCGTTTGGAGAGGAACAGATTTAATTTTCCCTGCCAGAGAGTACAAACAAATATATATTTCTATCTTATATAAGATCAGTAGAATAAATTCTCCTTACCTTTAATAGAGCCTGAAAATATAGGTAAATCCTTCCCAAATGAAGTAGATAAACTTAATAAATATAATTTAAAATTTAGTTTGATAACGACTCCAGTAAGATCTAGAATTTAAAATTTAAAATTATTAATAAAATGGGTACAGCTTTTTTAAAGCCTTAAAATGATCTATAAATGACTTAAAGTTGTAAAAGAAGCTTGAGATAAGATATTTTTTAACTCAAATATTAATTACTCTTTTTATTTAATTACAATATAAATTAATCCATTTCCTTAGAAAGCTTGATTTTTAGAAGAAAACTAATTATTTTACCTCAAGTTCATGACTAATATTATGAATAAATTAAAACGAAAAATTGCTATTCTAGTATTATTTATTTCCTTCTCAACTTTAAAAATCTAGAAGTATAACAAAATCGTGTATTCAGCCTACACTCGAAGAGCTTAATTTTCCTTAATAGATAATTTGGAATTACTTCTGTCGAATTAAGTCTATATTATTCTCATAGTTTGTGCTTCAAGTCTTTATTATCTTATAATAATGCTCATATTGACTTAGCGGAACAATACCTCACTAGAATTTTATTTGTTGCGTTATTATCCAATGGGAATTTATTTTTCTAATCTCTATTTTATTTAAATTTAAAAACAAAAATAAAAGAATCAAATTTTAAATTTTAAGACAGATTGATAAAAGGAGAAAATCAAGTAATATTAAAAATATCCTATCTCAATGATTTTATGAACCACAACTATAAGATATATTATTCAAAATAATTAAAATTTAAAACAAATGCATGTTCAAAAAATAGAAATTTAAATTGCCTGCATTTCAGGCAATTTTATACTCATTTTCATTATTAGACATTTTTGTTATGGTAATCTGAATAGATTAATATCCCCACTGAACGACTTTGAATTTTACCATTTCAAAAGTCTTTTTAATCCAAAGATATTCGATTTTCAAAAACATACTTATTTCCTCCACTGTAGAATGTTATCTTTCCTCATACAGACATATATTTAGGGTAATCTGAATAGATTAATATCCCCACTGAACGACTTTGAATTTTACCATTTCAAAAGTTTTCTTTATCCAAAGATATTCGATTTTTAGGAACATATCTTTCCCTCCACTTTACGATAGTTTTTGTTCAATTTTTAGACAATTTCTAGGGCTTAAGCTACTTTGGATGATTAGTAGCACTGGATGATTTTGAACTTCACCATTTCAAAAGTCTTCTGAATCCAGAGATATTCAAGTTTAAAAAACATCGAAATTTCCTCCTTATATTCTGTTAGTTTTGTCTACTCAGTATTTATTATTTTTAACTAGCATACAGTTGCTTAAATTCTAAATTGGAATTTTAATTTAAGTGCAGTTATGACTGCAAAAAAACTACTGAAATCAAATGAGAAACTCATTCTTTTGCCTCCACCTGTTTGTTATGTTTTCCCATTTATGTTTTATATCCATTGTATTCATTAGAGAAAAATAGCTTATTTAAATTTTAACTAAGCTACTCCTATCTCCCTAATTTATACAATACCCATAGGCTGTACCCCATAAACTATATTAGAATTAAATTTTACATTTTACTAATTTAAGATTTAAATTTAACCTGCCTGTGAGTATGTATAAGTATAACTTAGAGTTATATAAACTTAATAGAATATATTTTACTTAACATTAATCGCTATCGAAAATTCATTTAAAAATTCTTTTCAAATAAGAATAAGTCAGAACTAAAGTTTTTAATTCAATCTGAAAATAATGAGTTTTAATAATGATATAAAATAAAATTTCAATATCTAATTATATTGATAAATGGAAGTCATTTAACGCCCTGGGGAAATATAATACATTTATAGAGCCTTATATTTGATTTTAATATTTATTAATTCCAATAATCCAAATATAAGAATTAACATTCCTTTAAATTAGTTCTTCGATACTTATAATTTAAATAACTAATGTAATTAGCCTATTTTCTAACGTGAAAGAGTTTGTTTTGTCCTGAAAGAGAATATTTAAGGCTTTTCACAAAACTATACATCCAAATAATTATTACAGGCAAACTTTATGATTATATTATTACATTCCAATTAAATTTTTCAATATATTTATAAAATTTTTAATGTAGTACTGTCCCCAATCTTCGGGACCAAATTTCACAAGTGCTATAGCTTAAATTTTTGAATTATTTTCAGGCATTTTTATGAAAACAAGGACAGGAGACACTAATCCCATAATATAAGTTGAAGCTTTACTAAAAATTGTTACCTCTTTAATCACAATAATACTGTTAAAGCCGGGCGCGAATATTCAGACCTAGCTATGTTACCTAAATGTTTCAGATTACTTCATATATACGACAAGATATACGGACAGTATTTTTTCAATTATCTGTCTTTGTAAAGAATTAACAGGTTCTTTCAGAAAGATTATTTCTAATTTTTAGAGATTTTCATAGATTAAAAAGGCTTTTCATTATGGTAATACAAAATTCAAGTACAGCATTAATTTATATGCCAACAAGAATTTGTTCTTAATTTGAAATACAAATTTAAGGAAAATATTAGCTAAAATATCTGGACAAAATATCCGTTTATTCATGAAATTTAAAATGCCTATGAGCACTTATTAAGTGAATATCCGAAAAAAGAATTAAAGGTATTATAAATGTACTCCGAAAAACAGCTTAAAATTTAATAATACCAGCTTCCAGTTTAACTGCATATATCCTCTTTTATATTTCTAAAAACTAACTTTGCAAATTTCACTTAGGGTTCAGATTGAATGAACTGGATAGAAATGGAAAATTTTCCAGAAAGCAACCATTATCCTGGAATTAAACTATTTAACTTAAATTAATTTTTGAAATTATAAGCTTTTATTTCAGACTATAACTTGATGTTTTAAACACCAATTTTAGAATATCTAAATACCGTAATATCAACCTGAATTTTCCGTTAATCTGAAAGAATACCTGATTTTATATTTCTAAATTTTCAATTAATTGCCTGGCCCAGTTTAACTTCTTTTTCTTAACAGGATTTACATTCTTATCTTCAAAATCAAATCCTGCAAGCCTTATAGTCCTGGCTTCGAATTCTTTTGCAACAAAAACGCATCTGTCTCCATCACTGAAGCCGCCGAAATTATATACTTTATCAAAAGGCTTGGCCTGCGTGGTTGCAATAAAACGCTTGAAACGAGGTACATATTTTTCAAGCTTATCTATATTATCTCCATGTGCGTGAATAAGGACAATTGATCCCTTTTCGCAAGCAAGTATTTCTTTTTCTATATCAGCTTCGGAATTGCCGTCAAGATCGGTACAGATTATCTCGGGTACACGGCCTGTGTCCATAAGGACAGCGGCTGCTCCGTCAGCAGCAATTATAATAAAATCAGAAAGGTCAATTGCGGAAAGCTCCTTTCTTAACTGCGGGGCATTTCCGCAGACAAGTACAGGCTTTCCAAAAATTGTGGCTTTAAGTTCCGATATCTGGATAGTGTTTTTCTCTGTTAACATATCGGAGAGAATTTGAGCTGCCTTTTCATCACCTTCCCTATCGAATCCGAAATCCTGAAGGATTCTTTCATAAATTGGCTCCCAGGCAGCAAAATCCATATTAATCAATTCCTCTCTTTTTATATTTGTTAATTTATTTTTTAATGAGCTCATCCCAAAACTAATTTTTATTCGACATTAATAAGATTTTGAAAATCATTTTCCGTATCATAAGATCAATTGATTATTTCAAATTCCAGATATAGTAACATAAACCTGAGTTTTGGGATAGGCTCAATCTATATTTTAATTTATTTTTTTAATTTATTTTTTTAATTTATTTTTTGTATTTTTTCCTGAGTATTACATCCTGAATATTATTTTCTAAGCATTATTTTTGAATAACACTTACCGAATCAGATTTTTTGGCCAGTTCCTCTGATTCGGAGCTTTTGTAGCTTGCTCTTTGAGATGCCCGAATGCTTATTTCTTTGCGATTCCCATTTTCATAGCACTACCCTCGACATCCCAGTCTTTTACAAGAGCTCCTGAAACTTCGAGATCACTGCCAAGGTTAAGTACTTCAGCTCTGACCTCTTCTGCAATCAAGCTTTTTAAGGTCTGGACAAGCTCCATAACTCTGGAGTCTTCTATTCGGACAGAGACATTAATATTCTCGTCCACCACAAGGTCGAGCTCTTTTCGCATATCCTGCAGTCTGCGGATAACTTCTCTTGCATAACCTTCGGCTTCGAGTTCAGAAGTAAGGTTTGCATCTACATAAACAAGCCCTGCAGCAGACTCAGCACTGGCTGTGCCTGAAGGCAGGGTTTCCTTAAAGTTTGCCATATCCGGGGTTACAGTAACAGTTGTCCCATCTGATAGAGGGAGTTCAAATTCTCCTGTGTCTGCAAATGCTCTCTTTAAGATTACGCCGTCGATTTTCTGCAGGGCAGGGATGACTTTTCCGGCATCTTTCTTGAAAACCGGGCCAATTTTACCGGGATCAGGAATAACTTCAAGGCCAAGCTCATCCCAGCTTTCATCCACATCTGTAAGGAGAATTGCCTTTGAATTGGTCTGCTCCATAAGTACCGAACTCAACCTCTCAACGGCTCTTGAGACCTCCTGACTTGTTGGAGAAATAACTATTCTTGAAATAGGCCATCTCAGCTTCCTGCCTGCTTTCTGCCGCGCATTAGAAGCAGCTTCCACAATTGAACGGACAGTTTCCATAGCCGCTTCAAGTTCAGGATCAAAATATGCTTCATTAACCTCTGGCCAGTCGCTCATATGCACGGATTCAAGAGCTCCTGGATCCACATTCCGAACAAGATTCTGGTACATTTCTTCAGCCAGATAGGGCATGAAAGGCGAGATCAGTTTTGTAAGCGTGACATAAACCTCGTAAAGCACGCTGTAGACTGCAAGCTTATCAGGATCATTTGCTTCAGTCCAGGTTCTTGGCCTGATAAGCTGGATATACCAGCGCGAAAGGTCCTCAAGCATAAATTCCAGGATTTCACGGACTGCTTTATGCAGCAGGTATCCGCTCATAGCCTCATCTACAGCTTTGACAACAGACTGAGCTCGAGAAAGGATCCATTTGTCTTCTTCCCTTAAGGCCTCTTTTACAGAATCAAGGCTAACCTGCAAAGGATCGAACCTGTCAAGCGCCATATAAGGAAGAGGGAACCGGAACACATTCCAGAGAATGTTAATTGAGCGGTGAATGGTTTCGACTTCTTCAAGGTTGAACTTAAGGTCTTCCCAGGGGGCACTTGAGGAAAGTACATAGGCTCGAAGAGTGTCTGCCCCGAACCTGTCAATGATATCAAGGGGAGAAATAACATTCCCAAGACTCTTTGACATCTTTTTTCCGCCTGCGTCCAGCGTGAAGCCGTGCATAAGCACACTCTTATAAGGAGCCCGGCCAAAGCCTACCATACTTGCCCCTAGCTGGGAATAGAACCAGCCCCGGGTCTGATCATGTCCTTCGGTTATGAAATCCGCAGGCCACCATTCTTCAAACTGCTCGGTTGTTTGCGGGAACTTCAGGGTTGCCCAGGAAGCAACAGCCGAGTCAAACCAGACATCAAAGACATCTTCTACGCGCTTCTTCTCCCCACCGCACTCACAGGGGACGGTAACCCTGTCCACATATGGGCGGTGCAGTTCGATATCTGAAATTTTGTTTTCGCTGCCTGTATTTGCCTTCTGTAGAAGTTCGGCTTTAGTTCCTATTACCTCAAGTTTTCCGCACTTCCTGCATTTCCAGACAGGAATCGGAATTCCCCAGTAGCGCTGTCTGGAAATACACCAGTCGCGAGCTCCTTCAACCCAGGTTCGGAAACGGGCTGACCCTGCCCACTCAGGATACCAATCTACAGCATCAATTTCTTCGAGCATCTGGTCTTTTATCTCGGTAACTTTAAGGAACCACTGCTCGGTAGCAAGATAGATAATAGGAGTCTTGCAGCGCCAGCAGTGTCCGTATCTGTGTGTAACCATGCCTTCTGCAAGAAGCCTGTTACGCTCTTTAAGGTCTTCAACAACAATCGGGTTTGCTTCCCTGACATTTTTCCCTTCATATTCTCCGGCTTCTTCAGTATAAGCTCCATTTGAGCCTACAGGGCAGAGGATAGGAAGCCCATGTTTAAATCCGAGATTAAAGTCGTCCATACCATGCCCTGGAGCGATATGTACGCAGCCTGTATTTTCTACAGTTACGAAATCCGCAAGATAAACTCCGTGTTTTATCCTGCTCTGAACAGGCACAAGATCCACAAGCGGGCTTTCGTACTCGAGTTTTGTAAGCTCTTCTCCGAGCATGGTCTCAAGTACCTCATAGTCTACATATCTGCCCTGCTTGAGCACATTTTTAATGAGGTCTGTAGCCGCAATAAGGATTTCTTCCGAGCCGTCCTGTCTGGTTGCCCTGAACCTGGAATATTCAAAACCGGGATGTACAGCTACAGCTACGTTTGCAGGAATTGTCCAGGGGGTTGTTGTCCAGATAACAATGAAGGTATTGTCTTCTCCTTTGATCTTAAATTTCACATAGATTGAAGGGTCAGTCCTTTCGGAATATTCGACTTCGGAGTCTGCAATTGCAGTCTCACAGCGGGGGCACCAGTTAACCGAACGTTTGCCTACCTCAAGCAGGTCTTTTTCATGGGCCTGTTTAAGGGTCCACCAGGCTGCTTCGATGTAGTCATCCTTTAAAGTCATATAAGGGTCGTCCCACTGCATCCAGACCCCCAGCCTCTGGAATTGCTCGGTCATTGCCTGCTTCTGCGTAAGGGCAAAACTTTTACATTTTTCAATAAAATTCTCTACACCAAAGCTTTCTATATCCTTTTTGGATTTGAAGCCAAGCAAACCTTCGACTTTAACCTCAATTGGCAGGCCGTGCATGTCCCAGCCTGGCCGTTCAAGAATATAGCGGTTATTCATGGAATAATAGCGAAGAATGGAATCTTTAATTATCTTGTTCCAGGCAGTCCCAAGATGAATATGTCCTGTAGTATACGGGGGGCCGTCAACAAAAAAAAGCTTTTTTCCAGGTTTGCGGCGTTCCCGAGTTTTCAGATACGCATCGCTGTCTTCCCAGAACTGCGTTACTTTTTTTTCTATTTTGTCTGCGTCATATTTAGCAGTAATTTCTTTTAACATATGGGAGTCTCCCTGATTAAGGATTAGCTGAATAGAAACGGGGTAAGTGCAAGTCCTTGCCTGCAAACTGCCCGATAAGATCCTGAATTGAAATAGACTTTCTCTGGTAGTACCCAGATCAAGTATCAGTAATTTTTAGGTCTACTACCCGCTCTTTATATATTAATTTTTAACAAAGGCCTGAAAAACAAAATTTTCATACTCTGGAAAGTATGTGAAGCCCTTAAGAGTATAACCAGAGTAAAATTTGATCTTCTGCGCGCCAATTAATTTATTCAGTAATTGCAGTACTTAATTTAAGCTTTGTTATAACAGGTCAGGAACCAATTAGTTAATTTTTCATACATTTTTAATCCTGCAATGGTCTATTCAGACGCGAATTGATTACTTATTGAACTATTACTTGAACCTTTGAAAGCAACAGGAAAGATAATTTGAACCTGGATAACTTTTAAGGTTAGAATTTAAATTTTAAGATGTACTGTCCTAAAATGGAAGTTTTGATTAAATCTCATATTAGCTTAAAGTCTAAATTTGTAGAGGTAGAAGTAAATAACAACATACAATCATTATAAAGTAATATAAAGGTTTTTTCCCCATTCTAAATACTAATAAAGCTTCTTTCCTTCTCTAAAATCTTTCCTTTTTTACACTTTTAAAAAGTAAATTTATATTTAACGCCGTTAATTCCAGGCTGTCAACCAGCAAATGCTGGAATAAGTTATGGGACTTATCCCCCTAACTTGGATAAAATTCCATTATAAAGTAACATTATAAAGCCAGACTATCTGAATTTGTATTAAGATAGCCCCCTGCTTTATTTTGTTTGTTCAGGTGCAAAGACCTGAAAAATAAGAGATATACCAATAGATACCTCACAAAGAAGTTTGGTTGCCAATTGGTAAAATTAGGGAATTAATCGGTAAAATAAATCTCCCCTATAAATTAAGGGAAATGGATTGATGGCCGATAATTTTAGAATTGGATTAAATTGAAAACACTTTGGAGAGTGTAATTTATGAGTAAAACAACATATGGTAAAATGGTAAAAGGACTGGCTATTTTGCTCGCAGTTCTTTTTGTAGCTTCAATGACAGTTGCAGAAGTTGCTGCATGTCCTAACGATACCCATAAATCCTGTAAGAGCTGTACAAAGGATAGTATAAAAGATAAAGGCAAAACATGTAAATCCTGTAAGACCTGCGACAAAACCTGCAAATCCTGTAAATCCTGTAAAGGCTGCAAAAAAGTTTGTAAAAGTTGCAAATCCTGCAAAAAAGCTTGTACGTCCTGTAAAAAATGCAAGTCCTGTAAGTCCTGCAGGTAAATAAAAATTCGTTATAATATTTGAAAGAAGACCTTACTTAACAACCCTAACTAAGCTAGTGTCTTCTCTTAGGATTCGTGCCTGACAGTGGACGATAATACGTATGCTATTGTTGTTTCACTTGAGTGCATAGCCCTAAATTAATCAAGTTACAGTGGCGCACTTCTAATATCACTGAATAACGTCGCCATACTCTTACGAGCGCCACTGTCTTGATAAAAATCCAAAATTAAAAAACTAAATCTTTTTTGCTATTTATTATGACTTATTCGTGTTGTGGCTTAGATAAAGAAGCCTTAGTTCGTGCTTATTTCCGCAGCGTTTTCCACATTGCCCCGATTTTTTCAATATCAATATGGGTATACCCTTCTTCTTTAATTGTCCATTTAAGGCTGAGAACCCCATCATTGCATTCGGCAGCAATACCTCTGTATGTTGTGCCTCCACCAATATCAATTTCCACTTCTTTCCCAAGGTAGTATTTTTCAATAAATTCCTGTTTCATTATTTTTCAACTCCCAGCTTTGATTTCCGAATTTAATCCGGAAAACCAATTACTAGCATATACATAGTGTCAGGAGATATATTAGATTTTAAAAAACAAGGCTTCTGAGCATTGTTTCTTTTTTAATTACAATAAAAATATAATAGAATGTAACAACAGGAAATAAAGGGAATTTAAGTAAAATTGAATAAAATAAATATGAAGCAAAAATAAAGATAAAATGAAGATAAAATACAATAAAACACAATATAAACTAAAATAAATTAATCTAAAATAAAATAAAATAAAATAAATATAGGGTGAAATAACTTAAAAAAGTAAAATAGACCTTAGTAAAATTAATAAAAATAAAAAGATGCCGGTTGAAAGATTTTCCTTTTTACAACCAGCACTTCCGGTTAATTATATTTCTATCCACTTTTGTTTCTATTTCATACTTTTTATTTTATCACTTTCTATTTTATCACTTTCTATTTCATTTCTTTCTGCTTCTTATTATTTTTAAATTTTTTTAAATTAGATGTTATTTTCTGGTACGCTTAATGAGTTTTCAGATTTTGAATTCGAAGCATCAAAGAAGGGAATCTCGGAATTTGTAAACCAGGCTTCAAGGAAGCTTAAAAGATGATATTTCATGAAAACTTGGAAAGGAACACCAAAAAATAGTAAAGCTCCTAAAAACAAAATAAATTCTATTATAATAATTGGAACTAGAGGTACCCAGCTTAGGGATTCGGATAAAAGGGAGGAAAAGATAAAATATAAAATTCCATCGATAATAAGGAATAAAAGCCCTAAAATCAGGATTAATATTACAAAAAGAAGAATCGCAGCGATGCCTACCGCAAGACCAAGTACAAACCTGACTAACCAGTAAACAATTATTTCTCGCCAGCTTTTCCTGAAATTCGAAAAAACAAGCCCGAAAGCTGATAGAATTCCGGTATTTTTATAAATTGAAAGAGGGATTCCCAGGCTTATAAATGAATTTACTGCAGTCGTTAATACGAGTAAAGCAATTATTCCAATAAACCAGAAAAAGCTTCCAAATATAACAGGCCAGGTAAAGTCGGTAGATTCTCCAAAAATCATCAGGATAAGCGGCAGGAGAAATATTGCAAAAAGAATAAGGAAAACCAGGCTCAGAACCAGACGTACCAGAAATAGATAAAATCCTTTCCCCAGAAATCTGCGTGAATAGTTCCAGAATTTAACCTCATTTTTAACAAGAGATTCTACAAAAACAAATTCCATAATGCTTGAAATATATATAAAGATTAGAACTAACAGTATAAAGCCTGCAATTAAACCAGTTAAAAGCGCTAAATCAGCAGCTGAAGTATTTGTAAAATAAGGTATCTGATTTAAAATTTCACCCGGGAGATGCGCCGGATCATTTCCAGGACCAACATAAGGCACATTATTCTCAAAATCTTCAGGGCCGCCCTGATAGCCTGTTCCCTGACCCCCAAAATTTGAACCCCCACCTCCTATAAGGAAGATAATAATCGCAAGTTTTACCCATTTCCAGAAATCGAAAGGTTCAAAAAGAGCTTTTTTTGTCCTTGAAAAAGCTCTATCTACTGCAGCTATTGCATACCAGCTCATAATATAGAATTTTACTCAGATAATAAATAATTATCCCGAGATTTTGATCTTATCTTGAAAAATGAAGATTTCCTGGTTTTTAAACCCCTGTAACATTTTAAAACATTTAAAATATATATTTTAATTCTTAGAGCAATTTAATCCTGACTGATTCAGATTTAAATCTGGGAAGTTTTTTCATTCCGGACTGTGAGTTTGAGATAAGGCTTCAAAGCCTGAAATTACTTCAAATAATTCTTCATCTATCCCACTCTGGCGCAGCCGATAGAAACTTCCATTAAGTTCCTCAAGTAATTCCTCAATATTTTTGTCCGCACGCTGCATTGCAGAAAGGCGGCTTGCATTTTCACTTGCAAGTGACTCCGCACATGCTTTAAAAAGGGACACAAAAAGATATTCATCAATAAGGGCTCGCAAAGTTTCTGCAGACTTTCCTATTACTTGAGGCAGGGTTCTGGTTGGCCAGGCCAGTTCAGCTAATTCCTGCTGCCAGATCTCATCCAGAGGGAGAAGACGCTGGTTTACTGGCTCATAAAGAATTCTCGATTTAGGCCGGTTATAAAAAAGAAGAAATTCTGCGTTTTCTGCCTGATTGTAGAGAGTTTCGCTTTTTATAAGAATCTGCCCTATAAGTGGGGTAATGCCTTTGACCGAATTAGGGACTGAAAAGTATCCTTCCGGCTTTAAGCCTGCGTTTTCCAGCAAAGCAAAAACGCGTTCTCCTACGGCCCAAACCTGAAGCTTACCCTGAGATTCTTCGAGGGTTTTCAAAGCATAGTCCACTATTATGTCGTTAAACTGGCCCACAAGTCCCTGATCTGAACCAAAAATCACTGCTCCTACTGGCCCGGAGGAGTTTTGTTTCTTTATTTGTGTTTTTTTTGTTTTTTCAATTTTTCCGGTTTCTTCGATCTCTTCGATTTTTCCAATTTTTTCTCTCTCTTCTTTTTCTATATTCTTTTCTGCTCCAATTTCTTCTCTCTTTTTGGTTTTCCTTTTAATAGTCCCCGGGCCTGAGATACTTTCCCGAAAGCAGACCCCTAGCCCGAGTTCAACAGTTTTATAATAATCAGCTAAAGCTTCCACTGACCTTTCATACTGCCCTATATTTGAAGCTGCAAGGGCTTTCATTGTGCGGACAACGGACTGAAGCTCACTGGCTCTATTGAGCTTTTTTCGCAGGCTCTCTGTTGTTTCGCTCATAGTCTCTCCTTATTTTCCTGTTTTGTTCTCAGGCTCAATTTCCTTAATTTCAGGTTCAGGGGAGATTCCAGGCTCAGATTGGGATTCCGAATTAATTGCAGTTATAGAGCCGGATTGATAACTTGAGAGTGCTTTACTTGCAAGTTGAAGCATTACTTCACGGTCTTCTTTGCTTAATTCTTCAGCAGTAGCAAAGCTTTCCCGCAAGCCATCAGGGATATCTGCTGCAGCTTCACGCAAAGTATGTTCGGCTTCTCCCACTTTTTCAAGAGGCACAGTATCAAAGAGTTTTGCATTCAGGGCAAGCAGAATGAGAATTTGTTCAGCCACAGATACCGGAGCATGCTCAGGCTGGTTAAGAAGTGCACGGATTCGCCTGCCGTGTTCTATTACTTTATGTGTGCTTTCATCAAGCCTGGCCCCAAACCTTGTAAAGGCTTCAAGCTCCTCGAACTGGGAATACGCAAGTTTGAGATCCCCAATAACCGAACGGTAGGCAGGAAGCTGGGCTTTGCCGCCTACCCTGGAAACAGATTTTCCAACATCAACAGCAGGCAATACCCCTAATTCAAAAAGAGTCGGGGAAAGATAAATTTGCCCGTCGGTAATTGAAATCAGGTTAGTCGGGATGTAAGCTGAAATATTCTGGGCTTCAGTTTCAACAAGCGGAAGAGCAGTGAGGGAGCCGCCTCCCAATTCTTTACGCAGGTGAGTTGCACGTTCCAGAAGCCTTGAATGAATATAGAAGATATCCCCTGGAAAAGCCTCTCTTCCAGGGGGTCTGCGCAATAAAAGGGAAAGTTCTCGGTAGGCTCTGGCATGATTTGTAAGATCATCATATACTATTAGTACATCCCTGCCTGCTTCCATAAAATATTCCGCAATACTGGTAGCGGCATAAGGAGCGATGTATGTCAGGCCTGAAGGGTCATTGCCTTCGGTCACAACAACTACAGTATAATCAAGAGCTCCTTTTTCTTTTAAAGTTGCTACAACCTGTGCCACTGCTGAAGCCCGCTGTCCAATGGCACAATAAACGCATAAAACCTCAAAATTTCTCTGGTTCAAAATAGTATCAATTGCAATTGCGGTTTTTCCGGTCTGACGATCTCCTAAAATCAACTCCCTCTGGCCGCGTCCTATAGGAATAAGGGAATCAATAACCTTGAGGCCTGTTTGCAATGGCACAGTAACCGGAGCTCTATCCATAATTTGCGGACTTGGACGTTCAAGAGGCAGGCGTTTGCCTGAAAGCACAGGTCCGTTCCCATCAAGAGGGCGCCCGAGAGGATCTATAACTCTTCCTAGTAGTCCATTCCCTGCTGACACATCCATAACCCTGCCAGTGCGTTCCACCTGGTCCCCTGCATTCAGATGCCAGTACTCTCCAAGAAGTACAACCCCGATTTCTTCCTCGTCCACATTAAATGCAATTCCAAAAACGTCCCCGGGAAATTTTACTAACTCCTCGTATCCGACTCCAGGTAGGCCTGAAATAGTAGCAATTCCGGTTGAAACTGTTTTTATAGTGCCCACTTCTTTTAGTTTAATTTCCGGTTTAAATTTTTTCAACACCTGGTCAATTTCAATGAATGTAGTGTCAAGCGTATCCTGCAGGCTTTCAACTTCCAGAGTTTCAGCTTTCGTATTTTCAGCTTCTATATTTTCAGCTTCTATATTATCATATTTCATATCTTGAAATTCCGATTTTTTAGCTTGCATGGTTACTGGCTCTGGTTTTAATCATTGATTCGATTAATTCTCTTAACTCTCTTGATTTAGTTATCTTTAAATTTTTTTATATGAAATTCCTTTTAAATTTTTCCTTAAAATTTTCTTTAATTCAAGGCTCTGTTTTTAGATTCGAATTTGACATTTATCTGGATTTTATTTAGGTTTTATTTGAGTTTTTTTGATTTCTCTGGTTTCTTGATTTCTTAATTTCTAAATTTCTAAATTTTTAATCCGTAGTTTCTTTTGATTTAGATCCGTTTTCTGGCTCTTTTTATAATTCTAATTTTTGTGGGCTAAAATTTGCTTCTGGATCAGTTATTCCTGGTCCGGTTTTTTAGGTTCAGGCCCAGATTTTAATTCGGTTTTAACAAAATCTGAACCTGCTGTTGTAGAACCGGAATCAGACTCATCAAAACCAGACCCCGGCTCAGGCTTAATTTCAGGCTTAATTTCAGGCTCAGTTTGAGTTTCAGACCTGATCTGTTGAGTTACAAGTTCGTCGATACTTTTTTCTAAAGCTGCAAGATAATCTTCAATACTCCAGGCCATTTTTTGCCCGTTTAGAATCAGTTCTATCCCGCTAACAAGATCAGCAGAAGTTTCGAATTTTGTCTGGACTTCTTTTCCAAAGGTTTCTTTTATTATTTTTTCAAAGTCAGTGCGCTGCGAATCCGGAAGTTCAAAAGCAGAACGAATAAGGGCTGTGTTTGATGAAGTTGACAGGGAATTGAAGGAAGAATTAAATCCGGAAAGGAGCTGTGCTTTTTCTTCTTTGCTTAGCCTTTGCAGCTTCTGGATAAACTTCCTGACCATCCGTTCTTCCAGGCTTGAATCTGCAAGCTCAGCAAGGGCTTTTCGCGAGATTGCAAAAATCTCTTGCTGGGTCCGTTTACGAATTGCCTGGTTTAAGCTGCGTCTGTCATTTCTTAAATTCTCCTGTAATTTCAAATTGAGATCGGTTGCAGCTTTTCTTGCGGCCTCAAGGAGCCGGGAACGTTCTAAATTTGCTTCTTCTCTGGCTTTATTCAGGAGAGCAATGCGTTGCTGGTCTATTTCTTCATTCTTGCGTTTCAACTCCTCCCGTTCTTTTTGAGCCTCTGCTTCTTTTTCAGCCGCGTCTGCCAGTTCGGAAGCGATGAGCTTTTCTCGCTCATCCAGGGCATTGAGAACAGGCCTGTAAAGGAAACGTTTCAAAAGCCAGGCAAGGATTAAGAAATTGAGTGCCTGGGCAATGATTGTAAACCAATCGATTAGCATAAGCTTGTTTTCCTGACCTTTAAGAGATTACATGGTTCCAGAACGGATTGGCAAAGATAAGGATCATTGAGACTACAAAGCAATAGATAGCTGTAGATTCGATCATTGCTAACCCCACAAATAACGTTCTTGTGATTGTACCCGAAGCATCAGGCTGTTGAGCAAGTGAAGCCAGTGCTGCTGAAACTGCCTTTCCTTCACTCAGTGCAGGAGCTATAGTCCCAAACCCAGTGGTTATGCCAGCAGTGAAAATCGAGATCACTGCAATTGTTGCTGTATAAGTATCTATAACAGGCATAGTCTCTTCCCTTAATTTTCTTGAACTGATTTTTTGAAACATTCCTTTCTTAAAGTTTTGAAATATCCTTTCTTATCCTTTTTCTTAAAGTAATCTTTCTTTAAACTGAGTTTTCTCTTAAACCAAGCTTTTTTCCTATCCTGTTTTTTCTTATTCTTATTAAATTGGAGCTGCCTCAGAGTCTCCCTGGCCGATTTCCTTCTCTTCCAGGCCTGAACTGTGAATGCGAGTCGCTGCTGCAATATATACAGCGGCAAGAATGCTGAAAATATAAGCCTGCACCATACCGGTAAGTAAACCGAGAGCAGTCATAATTATTGGGAAAATCAGAGGACTTATGCTCAGGAGGATTCCGATAATCATAGTCCCACTCATCATATTTCCAAAAAGGCGAAGGGCCAGAGCCAGGGTACGGGAGATCTCGCTGATTATATTAAATGGCAGCATGATTAAGTTCGGCTCTGCATAAGACCTAAGATAACCTCCAAATCCCTGTTCTTCTATTCCGAACAGGGGCACAGCTACAAAAACTGAGAGAGCCAGAGCGGCTGTGGTAGAAAGCGAGCCTGTTGGGGGTTCGTAACCTGGAATGATAGTGCAGAGGCTTGCAACTGCAATGAATAAAAAAAGAGTGCCCAGAAAACCAAGATATTTTCGAGGCTCACTCAGGCCAACATCCTTAAGTTGTTTTAAAATATTTATGACGATAATTTCAAGTAAACTCTGCCAATGGGAACGCTCAAGCCCGGATGAAAGTTTCCCTGTGATTAGTTTTGAACCTGCTGCCATCAGGAACATAAGCGCCCAGGTAAATACGATTGTAGCATTTAGCTTGATAAAACCATACTCCCAGAAAATAAGCTCATCAGGACTAAGTCGCATGTTCCGCTCCTTTTGTTAACTGGTTTTTTTCATCTCCAGCTTCCCGGGTAAGCCTGAGCACTATCCTGCGTGCAAGGAAAAAGCCAAGCAGGCAAAGCAATAACCTTGTAAATTGCCCGTCTGAGACAAAATAAAATCCTGTAACTGTAATTATTGTTCGAGTCAGGAGACTCCCCAGAAACCAGAGTTCAGGCCGCCTGACTGAAAGCCCTTTCTGCACTGTAAGCCATAAGCCTCCAAAGAAAAATCCCCCAAGGAGAATTCCAGCTATCAGGACCAAGCTGAGCCTCAAAATATTAAGAATTTCAGTAATTTATATCCCTTCTCCACCTTTCCTTTCCCTTCCTTTTCCTCACTTTTTTCTTTCCCTTTCTTATTCTATTTTATCCTTTCTTATCCTACTTTTACCCTCTTTTACTCTCTCTTCCTTTCCCTTCTCCAGCCTGGATCTCTTTATGTTCTTTGACTACCCAGTGCCATGCATTCAAACAGCCTATAAAAAGGCCTGTAATTAGAAACATCAGAGTCCATGAATAAGGTCCAGGATAATTCCTGTCCAGCCAGATTCCAATGGCTACCCCGATCAAAGTGGGAATTGCCACAGCCCAGCCTATAAGCCCCATCATACCCAGTCCAAGCCAGACTGTGTTTGTATCATCACTTTGGGCTCTAAGCTTGCGTTCTGCCTTGGTGCCAACCTGTCTGGCCATTGCCGGTTCATTTGCTGGCTTTTTTTCCCTGGAATCTTCAGTCATGGTAAAACTCTACAAAGCGGCGGATAATCCCGCTTTCTAATTTTGTCATTACTGAACGTAGACTTTGTTCGCGTTTGTCGAGCGTTAGAAATTCTTTTTCCACAGCTTTTTGCAGTTGACTTAAGTTATTCCCCCGAATTGCATTACGCACGGAAACAAGTACATCCATGCCTGTTTTGCTTATTATCCCTTTATCAACAGCCAGGTAGACTTCACCTTCAGCTTCATTTTCGTAGACAAAAACTCCAGGTTCTAAAACTGCAACAAAGTCAAGCCTGTGAGGCAGTAATCCAAGTGAACCTTCTGAGGTATCAGCAACAATCCTTGATACGTCTCTTTTTTCGAGGAAAACCTGGAACGGTAGGAGAATTTTTAAATGCATAAGTTCCTGTGTCATGTCTGTCCCCTGGCTGAATGCTTTGCTTCGGCTTCATCAATTGTCCCTATCATATAGAGTTCGCTTTCGGGATAATCTTTAAATTCGTCGTTCAGGATGCGTTCGCACCCCTCAAGTGCATCCTCCAGACTTACAAATTTACCTTTAATTCCTGTGAACTGTTCTGTTGTAAAGAAGGGCTGGGTAAGGAACCTCTCAAGCCTGCGAGCTCTTGCAACAGTATTACGATCTTCCTGAGACAATTGCTCCAGGCCCAGCATGGCAATTATATCTTTAAGCTCTGCGTACTGTGCAAGGGTCTGCCGGATTTCCTGAGCTAGACGGTAATGCTTTTCCCCAATTACTCCAGGTGTGGCCATTTTAGAGCTGGATTGTAACGGATCAATAGCCGGGTAAAGCCCCTCGCTCGCTCTTTTACGGGAAAGGACTATGGATGCCGAGAGATGGGAAAAGGTATGCACAGCCGCAGGGTCTGTAAAGTCATCGGCAGGCACATATACCGCTTGAATTGACATGATAGCGCCGGTATCCGTATTCGAAATTCGTTCTTCAAGCCCGGATAATTCCGTACCCATTGTAGGCTGATACCCAAGGCGGGAAGGCATCTGTCCCATCAAGCCTGAAACTTCAGAACCTGCCTGGATAAACCGAAAAATATTATCAATCAAAAGCAGCACATCAAGGTGCTCGTCATCCCTGAAATATTCAGCCATTGTAAGGGCTGCATGTCCCACCCTGAATCTGGCTCCTGAAGGTTCGTTCATCTGCCCAAAAACCATAACCATATTTGGAAGAACTCCAGCAGCCTTCATGTCCCTGTAAAGCTCTTCTCCTTCGCGGGAACGTTCCCCTATCCCGCAGAATATGCTTACCCCCTGGTGGTGTTTAACCATGTTGTGAATCATCTCGGTCAACAGCACGGTTTTTCCTACGCCTGCCCCTCCAAACAGGCCTGCTTTGCCGCCTCTTTCCAGAGGCATAAGGACATCTATAACCTTTATTCCGGTCTGGAAAATCTCGGTTCTGGTAGAGCGCCTTTCTAGAGGAGGCGGAGTGTTGTGAATCGAACGCCACTGGACATCCGCAGGTGGAGCCTGGCTGTCAATAGGATCTCCGAATACATTGAATATCCGGGAGAGAATCCCTCTGCCTACAGGCACCTTTAAAGGCCCGCCTGTATCTTCTACCCTCATCCCCCGGGCAAGGCCTTCAGTAGGGTTTAATGCAATTCCACGCACTCGATGCCTGTCGAGTTGGGTTAGAACCTCTATTGCAATTTTTCCCTCTTTTCCTGTGCGCAATAAAGAGTAAATTGGAGGCAGATTTTCCTCAAAATATATATCTACAACACTTCCACGTATTGAAACAACTGAACCAAAATTTGAGGAATTCCTATTTTGCTGGATATTTGTTGTAGATTCTCTCATACCCTATCGAATCCTTCTAAATCCTTCTAAACCCTTCTATTATACTTGTTTTTATAAAATTCTTACAAAATTTTATAGAATTCAATTTCTTTACAGGGTCGTTATTATATGCAAATGTAAATAGTGAAAAGAGAAGAGGTAATATTGAAATAGACTCAAGCTTTCAATTTATGGTTTTTAATAATATATCTCAATTAATAATTTATCCCAATTAGTAATTTTATCCCAATTTATTCTTTTTATTAAAAGTCACAGTTTAATTTTGCTTGATTCTTCAGCTTATGAATAAACCTGCAATATTTACATAATTTAATGATACTAAGAGGAGCAGCATGTTTTTTTATTTTAATTTTATAACAGCCAAAATTACGAGTAGCTAATGGCCTGTTATTCTATAATGCTTATTTAATTCTTAATTATTATCTTTATATGAATTTCAGGTAAAGTTACCCTCTTGGAGAGTTTCCTGTCTATTTCCATGATCTCATTTCATTCTAAACCGCCTATCTATATTTGCATCAGGTATTTTAGGGTTTAATTTGGACTTTCAATTTAGACTTTTTATTTAAACTTTTTATTTTTTAAGTAACAGATCCATTCTTTCCCCTTCCTATAAAAGATATATCATTAAAATATATTAATTTGACATTATCATAATTTTAATTTAAGTGTATTATATAATTTTCAAATTTACATTATAGTTTTCAAATTTAGAAATTTTACATATATTTATTTTGTCTAGACCTTTTTCTACAAATAAAAACTATTATTGAATTTAAATCATTTTTTAGAAAAGAGCAAAATGCGTAGACTGTATTTAAAATTTTTAATTAAGACCCCTCTGATTTAGAATTTCATAACTAATCAATGTATTTTATAAATTAAATGCAATATTTTACGTACAGAAAACAGGGTAAATTTAGTTAATTGAAAATAATTTCTGTTCTCTTAAATTCTTTGGAAAAATAAACAGCATTTATCTTTTAAAACTTAAATTCATATATTACCAGAACCTATTATCAAAATATGCTGTTAAAGACCTCTTTTCATTGATATATGCTCGATATTAGCTTCAAAAAAAGTTTTCCCATATCTTTTAAATCCGAATTTTTCATAAAAATCCGCTGCCTGCGTCTGTGCGTGGATATGGATCTCTTCTGCTCCCGATTCAACAGCTTTTTCCAGAAGTTCTTCCATGACTATTTTACCTATTTGGTTTTTTCTATATTCTTTCAGAACAGAAACTCTACCTATAAACCAGGTTCCTTTATTCATAAAAATTCTACCTGTTGCGATTGGTTTTTCATCTACATACACAACAACATGATCTGATTTAATGTCGAATTCATCATACTCCTCTATTTCAGGTACTTTTTGTTCTTTTACGAAGACGTCTCTGCGAACATAAAGAGTGTCCTCTATGTCTTGAAGGTTTTTTGAATCAATCCATTTTATTATGACCGGAGGTTCGTGTTTTTCTGTCATTAAATCTTCCTCAGAGGATTTCTAATAAATTTTGTAATTTATAAATATTGTAATTTAGATCTATTGCCCTTTCGTAAAAGCAAGTAAAGGGATTTGTATTTTTTACTTATAATTTAAATGCAACTATCGCTGTTCATTTTAATCTGAACCTAATACAAGTTAAATCTGAATTAAAAGGTTAAATCTAAACATAAATTAAAAAGACTTGGATATTAAAAATAAACAAAAAATATTGGAAAATATCCGGATAACGATTAAATGAGCTTAGTTTTTTGGTGCTCTAAAACAGGATTAAAAAATATTATACATATAATGAAAAACAACTATCAGTAGAAATTAAAATAACTAGGGATTAAAACAAAAAAGATAATTTACATATATTTAGACAAACCTGTATATATTAAAAATTTAACTAAGATCCCAAGTTAAATCTTTTAGATCTCTTGGAATTGTAAGAAAACTAAAATTAATACAAGAATGCCAGGCAGAAATAATTAACGGGCCCGCCGCGATTCGAACACGAGTCAATGGGTGTCTTCGTAATTTCTTACTTCGAAGCCCATTAGGATATCCTGGCTACCCTACGAGCCCGCAGTGCAGCACTACTGATAGAAGCTATTCATATTAAAGTTTTCTCTCAAAATAAGATTAAGAAATAAGACTGGTATTTATCAGCAGACAAATCTTTTCGCAGCTAACTTATATAATTAATTTTGCAGATTTCTTAAAGGGAAGGAGAACTTTAGTACGCACGAATAATTATTCCTTCCAATTGCAGCCGCCTATTTTTATAAAGTGTATTAATAATTTATTAACAATATACTATGGTCGTCATTGTTAATTTATTATTTTATTCGCTAGCTGTATTAAATTACTTATATTATATTCTGCTGATTATTTATTATGATATTAAGGACATTCAAACTTCTAGAATTTAAAAGTGCAAGTTGTATATATTTAATTCAATCAATACGACTATTGTGAAAATATTTAATACGATAAATATGAACACTGGCAATGCCATGTCTGCCATAAAACTAATTGGCGTATTTTGAATCTTTTTATCCCACTCAGCGAAATATTCCTGGCTTTTTCGTTTTGTAGACTTCGATTGCATGTGTATTCCTCATTTCATATTATTTTTAACACTCTTTTTTAACACTGTTCCAACAATATTCTATTACACATTTTATCTGTCGCACGTTCCAATAATACATAGCTCCGTATAATTGAACCATACTGACAGCTAAAGAGATTAAAACATTACTTTTTGTAAAGTCCCCCAATAACTCCCTGTGTTTTTAAAGTAGCTTTATAAAGCAGCTTTTGTATAATTTAAAACTAATTTATATAATCCAATTTAAGTTAATATAAGGAAAATTTATAGGTAATTACAGTCCATTTCGTTTTCCTGAAAATAAACTTCTGATCTTTATCCATCAAAGCGGTTCCCTTTATTCGAAAACATAACGCCTGCGATATTATATAAATTCTACTATATTTATTATGGGCTTATATTTACGTGAAGCCTTTAGGCATTTTTTAATTTTTCCGGGAAATCACCCTAATTTCCAGCAGGATTTAAAAGGCGCAAGGCAGGAAGAATCGAAAAGGAATTAACAAGAAATAACATCATTAGGAAAAGACCCGAAATTTTCCTAACTTTCCAGAAAGATTTCCGGTCAAGTTTCAGATGTTTTTCATTCCCATTTACTATTTCACACCTGTTATGATTTTTATTCCCTCAGAAGTTATATCAAATAAAGAATACTTTACAGGCACGGCCTTATTTCGCATTTTTTCAATATAGATATACTGATGCGTCTTTCCTGAGCTGAAGTTTTCCTGGGACATGAGCCTGATAAGTCCAAAAGCCATATAGCCCGCAAGCCTGTGAGTTAAGTTATATGAATCCTCATCCATGATGAAGAGGCTTGTGCATGCATTTTTTAAAAGAATTATGCTTATTGAGCTGAATTCGTCAGCAAACTCCCTTATATCGTAATTTATGGCCATGACTCCTATATTATCAATTACGACAACATCAACTTCCGGAGATATAGCACTCAGGTACTCTATGATATCGGTATCAACCGAACAAAGTCCCTTCCCGAATTTGGAAACAAATTTAATTTTATTTATTTTATCCTCAAACACGTTCCTGATACTTAACTGCCCATTTTCAATAAAAGGTTCAAGGTCCAGGTTAAGGCTTCTGGCCTGATTGAGAATATCCTCTGTAAGCTCTCTTGTGAGGATAAATATACATTTTCTCCCTTCGTGGCAGTTCTTATACAGGAAATGAAGCCCAAGGATTGTTTTCCCGGCACCTGTAGGACCTGTAACCAGGATTCCTTTTCCTTTAGGATAACCCCCATCCATAAGCATATCAAGTTCTTCAATCCCTGTAGATAAACTTTCCATATCTATCACATCATAGAAAAGCAAATTTTTATTGCTAAAAGGCAAGTTTCTTACCTTTTATGAACTGACCCTAATAAACATCATTTTTTTAACTTAACTCATTTCTTATTATAGTATAGGCTCTTTTATTTAAAGCTCTTTCCCAAAAAATTAGTTCAGTTTCAAGTAATTAATTTTTTGTTTTTAAAATAGAATCTCATCATTTCAAAATTCAACCGCATTTCTTACGAATCATTAAAAACCTGATATAGGTTTGCTGCAAAAATAGAAAATGGAGAAGGACTTAAATAAAATGGTAGTTTAGGCAAAAGGTAATTTTAGTAAAAAGACAATTACAATTTATTTCAAGATTAAATATTATATTATGTTATAGTATCATAACATATTAAATTATATTATATCATTTTATATTATATTATATTATATTAGTTAAAACTTTTATTTAGTTTTAGAATTTTAAATTCTAAGTTTTATTATTAAGTTTTATTTTTAATTTTTTACTTTAATTTTTTATTTAGAATTTTTTAATCTTTTTATTCAAGATACCTGTCTTTAAACTCGGAAATCTGCTTGCTGCTTCCTGCAACGGCAATTACATCTCCTGCTTTTATGGCTGTCTGCCTGTTAATATTGGTGATAACAAGTTTTCCTCGCTCAATGCCGATTATAGTGCACCCTATCGTTCTTTCGAGATTAAGGTCTTCAATTAATTTATTCTCTAGAAAAGATCCTTTTTCAACATGATGTTTTTCAATCTCTATGCCTTCGTAAAGCATAATATCTTCATCGATTTTGCAGCTTTTTCCCATACAGTTTGCAGTCATTTTCGCAAGCATCTGGCCGGCTACTATGGAGAGTGAGCCAACATAATCCGCTCCGGCCTTGTATATTTTGTCTATGGATTCTACGGAATTTGCCCTCGCAATGATGGTAATATCCGGATTAAGGCTTCTTGAAATCAAGCATGAAAAAATAACATTAGTATCGTCATTAAGGGCTATAAAAACAAAAGAAGCGGTTTTTATCCCTACTGCAATAAGCATTTCCTCATCCGAGCCGTCCCCAACCAGATACTCAAATTCAACATTTTCAAAAACTTTTTCTTCAGAATCTACAACTACAAAACGAAAAGGCCCGCTAGATAGGATATTTACAATACTTTTTCCCACATCTCCATATCCAAGTACAACCAGATGTCCTTTTGGTCCCATTCTTGTCCTCTAATCCCGAAATCTTTTACTGCATAGAGTGTACACGTTCTATTTTTATAACTTTTTTGCAAACTTATAAAATAAATAATCGAATAAATTGTTAAAGTTTATCAATTAATAAACATTAAGCCAAAAATATCAAATCATAGGCTAATATTTAAAATCAATAATTTAAATCAATAATTTAAATCAGTATGTAAGTCAACATGTAAATTAATATGTAAATCTATAAATTCAATGGGTTAATTTTTTTAAGTTCAAAAGTCCTTCAGGTGTCCCTACTGCCAGTAGCACTGAATTTTCCTTAATTATATCTTCTTCCCTCGGATCAAAGCAAAGCGTCCCGCTTTTCCAGATTCCAACTATTTTTGCTCCTGTGATGTGCTGCTGGTTTGCAACCTGCTTAAGAGTTTTGCCTATAAGGGGGCTTTTCAAATAGATCGGAAATTCAACGACATGGAACCCATTAAAAATCTCAGTTGCGCCAGTTACCCGGCTTATAAGCCTGTCCATTGCTTTTCTCCCTATAAATTGTCCAAACATTGTTTTGGGAGAAACAACAGTATTCGCGCCCGCATACTTGAGATATTTTGAATTGGCTCTGTTTTCTACAACTGCAATAATATTGAGGTGCTGGAATTCCCGGGCTGTTAATACGATATGCGCATTTTTCTCGTCAGATTTATTTGCAATAAGCAGTCTGGCTTTTTCTATGCCTGCATTCTGGAGGGTTTGTTTATCACTCGGAACTCCATAAATACAGGGAATTTCTTTATAAGTGAGTTCCCTTACCAGTTCTTCTTCATCCTCAACTATTACGAAAAGAGTTTCCTGTTCTGTCAGTTCATATATCAGGGTTTCAACTAACTGATTGTATCCGCAGATAATAATATGATCTTTCATATTGTTAGAAACCTTTCTTGAAACTCTGAACTTGATAACTTTGTCCATCCAGGGAGTAATTACGTAGGTCATAAGAACGTTTGAAATCAAAAGTAGCCCTACTATCTGTACAACTATGGAAAATGCCCTTCCTAGCAGAGAACTGAAAACTATATCCCCGTAACCAACAGTTGCAATAGTGGTTGTGGTCCAGTAAAGAGCAGTAATCGGGTTTGCGTTTTCAGGCTTGTTTTCAAGGATCATGAGATATTCAAAAATCTGGATATATACAACAAATAAAATTAAAGCCAGCATTTTGTATACTGTCTGAGGTCTTTTGTGCATAATTTTTCGAAATAAGGTTTTTTTGTGCCCGTCTTTCCTGTGTAGAAGAAACAATCCGGATCCTGCCTGAAATTTTCTGTTTTAACTTAAGCTGAAATCTCTTATAGCTGTTTCTAAAAAGATCAGACAAAATCTATTTTATAAAATTAATTTTCATGTTCCTTTTTCCTATCTTTTTCATTTTTTCTATCTTTTCCATTTTTTCCATTTTTATTCTCCTTATTTTGTTTCTTTTTCTTTCCTTATTTTTTCTTTTTAGTTCTGAAAATTTTCCTTTTTCTTTTTCCTTCCCCAATCTTCTATTTTATGGAATTTTTCTATATTTTTTATTTGTTATTTGAAAGAGCCCATCCCAAAACTCAAAATTATTGCTTTTAATCCTGTATTCCAAATTATCAATTGTGCTCCTGACAACATAAGTAATTTTGAGAAATTAGAATTAATAGGTAAAAATGAGTTTTGGGATAGCCTCAAAGAAAAATATGAAAAAGAAATTGAAAAAACGCAGATTAAAAACTCAAAATCAAGGAAAAAAATCAGTATAAATAAAAAAATTGGATTTTAATATAGAAAAAAATCTGTTTAAAACTTTATTTAAAAATTAAGTAAAAAGAATTAATAGAGAATTAAAAAGGATTAAAAAAGAATTAAAAAAATTTTACAAAAATCATTAAGAAAAAATCACAACAAAAAAAACAAGAAGCGGCAAATAAAATAAGAACACAAGCCGGCACAAAACAACAAAAAATAAAGGGAGGATAAAGGGAGGAAAATGAAAAAAGAGCATAAAACAGCTGAGAATTAGTAAAAATGAATAAAAAGACAAAATAAATTTAAAAATTTGTTTATGAAATCCACTGGCCTATAAAAGGCCCGAATATCATAAACATAAACGAGAACAGGATCAGCATTGAAAAAGTCGCTGTTACAGAATTTGAGACTCTTTCCGAGATTTTTTCGTTTCTGGTTAGCCTGTAAATAAGGGAAAAGCTGTAGTCCTTAAATACATGGCCTCCGTCCAGAGGGACTGCAGGCAGGCAGTTAAAGAGGCCCACATAGAAGTTTAGCCAGCCGACCCAGAGCAGAGTGTTTGCAATCCAGAAAATCCCAACTCCTAGAGGTTCAGCCCAGCCTACAGGCTGATAAAACTGCATAATAGTACCTGAGAAGCCCCGGAAACCCTCGCCTGCAAATCCATAGATTGGAAGCCCGAAAAGGATGGCCCAACCAGCAGGAATTGTAAGCAAAGACGGAATTTGCCGAAGAGCATCGAGATATAATTTGGACTGTGGCATCCAGACGGAAATTCCAAGCATGGGGACTTCTGCAATTTCATTATTTCCATAATTAATCCCAAGAAAACCGTACCCATTTTCCGAAGGGCCCGAGCCAAGCTGGACATCCCGGATAAGAGTGCCGTTTTCATTGAGTTCGCCTGTATAATTTGCGGGAGGAAGCAGTTCAATGTTCACGGTCTGATTTGCTTTTGTTGTTTCCATGAAATTTACAAAACTGGCAACACTTTCCATTTTAGTATCATCAATCCGGATCATGGTCATTCCGGGCTCTATTCCCGCAGTTTCTGCAGGACTTCCCTCAACAACTCCCCCTATAAGCACTCCACCTGTAAATTGGTTGGAAGCTTGAAGGGTATTTAATTCGTGTACGGAAGAAACCCCATCTTTTGTGGCATGAATCTGCACAGGGTCTCCAGGGTTGATGGTTTCAAGGTAAGTTAAAAGATCGACTGCATTGCTTACATTAGTATCATTTATTCGGGTGATAACCATATCTTTTTGAAGGCCTGCAAAGTCTGCAGGTGAGCTTTCATTTACTCTTAGGATCATGGCATCACTGAAAGGAGCAATCGCACCCAGGACAGGCCCGAAAAAGAGGAGTAAAGCAATAAAAGCTACCACAAAGTTTGCCATAACGCCTGCTGCAAGAATACGGGCCCTCTGGGTTCTCGTGGCTGCTACTACAGGCTGGTTGCCAGATTTTACTGATTCAGGGCTCCCTGCCTCTTTTACGTTTTTCTTTCCTCCCTCCCACTCTTCGATTTCCTCGATGCTGGCCGTAAGGGAAGGCTCCTTATTATTTTCTTCCTTTTTTCCGAAAAGCTGTTCGTCATCAGGTTCTGCAAACCCTCCGATAGGCACAAGGGCATATAAAATCCCCATTGATTTAACCCTGATTCCTTCAACCCTGCAGAGGATCGCATGAGCAAATTCATGCACTACAAGTGTTACTATGAGGGCAATTACTCCCCAGGTAAAAGGGATGAATTCATTAATCCCGGGAATGAGGAAGATATTTCTCGGAGCATTATATTTTCCAGGCTCTGGCACATTTCCGTCAAGGAATGAAGTGTAGAGTGCAATGTCTGATAAGATGATTACAAAAAACATAGCAGCCATGCCTGCAAACATCATCAAAATTCCGAGATTTGCAAAAATTCTCCAGTAAAATCTGGGCCTGGCCAGGACATCAAGAAGTTTGAGGCCTTTTGTTGTCCTTATCATGAGGATAGGCAGGGGCCCGAAGGTAGTTATATTATACTTTTCCAGAATGCCTTTATTATCAAGAATGTATATAATGAACCAATACACTAAAAAAATACCTAATGCAATGCTTGTGCCATTCAAGGAAATTCTCCGGAATTCTTAAAACAAACCAATTATTAACTTTAAATAGTTGCCTTCTATCTTTATATCTGTTGATTGATTCTCATTATCTGTCTATAAAATGAAATTTCGTTAATGAAACTTGATAAAGCTTCTACTTTCAGGACTTCATACTAATAAGCTTTATAACATATTGACTCCCGACTTTAAACTGAGTTGATTAATTAATTCTGTCAGTTTTTTTATTTAAATATAAGTGAGATATGAGAAGTATATTAGATTATACTCTTTTAAATAAATAGCTCTTCTCTTTCTTTTTCAATATCGTTTGTTGCTTAAAATATATACTAATACATTATAATTATATAAAAATGTGTATTGAAGTAGGAATCTAGTACCCATGTTATTACCTGTATTTCTATATACATACTTATTAAAAATTAGCAAAAATCAGAATTTAAAACAGTAACCAAGAATGGAAAAAAAGTAGTAATAAGACAAAATTAATAATAAAGTAGTAACTAAATAAAAATAATGTGGCATAACAGCATTAGTATTATAAAAATATATTAGTTACATAATACATTATAACACACAATAGTATTCTATTGTATACAAGAGTACTCGATAATACACGATAATACACAATAATACACAATAATACTGGAATAGATAACATATTTGTTTACTAAATTATTTTTCCTTAGAGGCCTGTCTATGCTTGGAATTGTATATATTACAGCCGGAAGTACGGAAAATGCAAAACAAATTGCAAGAGAGCTTGTTACCCGGAGGCTTGCAGCCTGTGTAAATATGTTCCCTGTATCTTCAATTTACCGATGGAAAGACAAAGTCGAAGAGGATAATGAAATTGCAATGTTTGTAAAAACCGATTCTTCTCGCTTTGAGGAAATTACAAATCTTGTCAAATCCCTTCATACTTATGAAATGCCTGCTATAGAATTCTGGGGAATTGAAGGAGAAAAGGAATATCTGGAATGGGTTAATGTAAACAGTTCAGGAAAAAATATTTGAGATGCAGACGACTTTACATAAAAAGAAACAAAATATTGAACTCCTCTATTTAAACCTAAATTTGATGTATCTAAAATATACTGAACTAAATTGTAATAAAAATATAGTATATATAATTTATAAAAATTTAAAATATGTAATTAGAAACTGCCTTTTCTAATGCCCTTTAATTTAAAAATCTGAAAATCGGTCTGAAAATCAAATAGAAATAATGTTAAATAAATAATTCTGCTCAATTACAGGATTAGCTTTATATGGTAGTTCTATATTTACCTTATTGGATTCCGAAGAGAGCGGGAGTAACCAAGCGGTCAACGGTGGTAGACTCAAGATCTATTCGCGCAGGCGTTCAGGGGTTCGAATCCCTTCTCCCGCACTAAATTTATTAAACATTCTAATAAATATGATTTCTCTTTTTTCGATATGATAATTTATAAGTTAAATTTTTTGTTATGACAAAGCAGTTTAAAATAGTATATTAAAATACATTTTACGAGGGTAGTGGCAGATTAAATCCTCTATTTGACTGAAATTCAGGAAAAGAATAATCTTTAAAACTCAGCGCATTTTTTTGAGAGTTTTAAAGTAGTTATTAATGAGTATTTTTGAATATTTTTTCAGAACACTGAAACAAATATGTTTGTGCAACCTACTAACTTAATCATATTTGGGACAGATTTCCTTGAGGCCTGAAATTATATCGGGCAGAAGCTCAACAGGAATACCCATAATCATTTCTTCGTCTTCCATCTTAGAAAAAGTTCTGCTGCCTAGACACCCGAAACCTACTCCTATTTTGCCTTCTTTATATGTTTGCACAATACCTTCAGCGCATAAACTTTGAGTTCCTACAAAACTTGCTTCAAGTCTCCCCCCATTCTTATACATATAAGCCTGGATCAGTATCATAATTTGTTTTGGATTACAGGTGAAAACTGCAACGTCCGGCAGAAAAGAAGCCTTTTCGAGAGGAGAATAAATAACACTTTGTATAGAGTCAGGAGCGAGAACAGGCATCTTTTCCGCTGTGCGTCTTGATGCTCCCTGAGTACTAAACAGTCCAAATTCTTTATAATATGATTCTCCAGTGAGTACTTCTGGAGGTATTTCATTAAGACCTAGTGTGCCGGACCCAATCTTACACATTTGATCCTCACTTAAGGTATAGAATTCTTCTCCAGTTCTTCTCACCTTGTCAACAAATTGGCAGTGAGTCATTATTTCATCTACTTTTTTAACATTGGCTGGAATTTCTCCTCCTTTCGGGATAAGTTTTACTGCAACAGGAGACGTTTTTAACTTCAAGCATTCTATCATTTCCTGGCCATAGCTGTTTATTTCTTTTATTCCCATGTTCTTAAACCCCTATTTTAATTAGTTTTCAAAATTTGGTAGCATTAATAGTAAATTTTCAATCTCTGTTATAGTGCTATATTAGAATACTCTCTTCGCTCTAATGAAATTATGCATTTACAGAGCTGCTAATTCTCAAAAAAAGGTTGATGCAGAGTTGTAAGCAATATCAGAAAATCTAAAAATTCTTGCCCTTGATGAAATAGAGTTCCACCTCTAAGTAGGGGAAAATCCTTGAGCCAATCTCTCCTAGAGGCAATTATCTGGATCAAAAGATAGCTTGATAGTAAAGAATGGAGAAATTATTATATAACTATTTATGATAGCGAAAAAGTTAGCATGAGAACAAAAACTATTTTTAAAGCCAGTTGCTATGATAGGAGACATAATTTCCAGAAATTTTCTATTTTGCTTATATTCAATAAATTTATAAAGATTAAATTAAATGCAGTTTTATGCAACTGCCTTTTACACCAGAACAATTCTTTGAAGTTTTCAAACAATATAATGAAGCAGTGTGGCCCGCTCAAATAGGAATATACCTCGCCGCTGTTATTGTTTTTTACTTAATCTTCAAGCCAGGGAGATATTCGAATAAAATTATTGCTGGAATTCTTGCTTTATTGTGGATGTGGATGGGCATTGTTTATCACTGGGGATTTTTTAGTCAGATCAATCCGGTAGCTCGCATTTTTGGGATTCTTTTTGTGCTCCAGGGCTTAATCTTTATTTATGAAGGGCTTGTTCGAAATAATCTGGAGTTCTCATATAGTAAAAATTTACGGTCTATAACTGGTTTAATTTTGATTCTCTTTGGCACGATAATATATCCGATTCTGGGGCAGTTTCTAGGACATAATTATCCAGGCACCCCGACTTTCGGGCTTCCCTGCCCGACAACAATTTTCACTTTTGGAGTTCTTTTACTTACTCTCAGGGCTCCAAAATATGTAGTTTTAATTCCCTTATTGTGGTCAGGAATAGGTTTCTTAGCTGCAATATCTCTTGGAGTAAAAGAAGATGTATCTCTATTATTGGCTGGTTTAATAGGAGCAAGTTTTCTTTTATTCAAAAAACCAGGAGAAACTTACAATAAAGAGACTAAAAATTTTGACTCTTATTAAGGTCAGGTTATTTCAAACGTAATTTAAAAATTTAAAAGCTTATATCTTTAAAAGCTCTATTGAGCAGGGTAAAATAGCTTGAAATAAGAAAAATAATATAAAAAATTACCTGAATTTTTTCCTTCAGGGCCGCTATTTAACCTGTACTTTTTTAAAATGTAGGTAAACCAGTAACATTCCAATAAAGCTGCCAAAAAAAATGTATTTTAATAATTTCTTTATCTTATGCATGCCCATCACCCTAAAATTATGTATGCAGTAAATATGTCTTTAACATATTACAATCTTTCCTTTGCCAGCTTATTAAGAACCTTAAACTGTTATTTTTTGCCTTACCTTTATAATATTAAATTAAGGTCCAAAAATGGAAAGACAGGTTAATATAAAAGGCATTTATATTATTTAACTAAAAATGCGGTGTGACCTTAGTTGAAAAAAGCTGGTAAGACCTCTGGGAAACCCTTAACTTATTTGATTTCTGGTTTAATAATTGTTTTAATTATAATTGTTGGTATAATTTCAATTACAGCAGATTCTCCAAATCCCGAACAGCCAGTAGGAGAAGGAGGGGAAAATGACCTTACCGAAGGTCAGGTTCAGGTAGAAGAAACAGGATTGGAGCAGAATAGTAGTTCTATGGAAGACAATTCTGATAAGAGTAGTAACAAGCCTGCAGATTCTGATTCTAAAGAAAGCAATTCTGAGAATGGTGAAACTCCGGCCAGTAAAAACCTTCCAAAAAAGAACTTAACTGTGCATTTTCTTGACGTAGGGCAGGGTGATTCCTTTCTTCTTGAATATGATGAAAAAGCTATGTTGATTGACGCAGGAGAACAGGGCCAGGGCCAAAAAATTTCAAATTATCTCCATGAGTTAGGGATCTCAAATCTTAATTATATAGTTGCAACTCACCCTCATTCTGACCATATAGGAGGCATGCAGGAAGTGCTCTCTAATTTCCCTGTAAAACATTTTATTGATAGCGGATTTCCACATACTTCAAACACATATGAGAATATGCTGGCTACTATAGATGAAAAAAATATTCCTTTTGAGGTTGCAAAAAAAGGAGAAAAAATAGAATTTGATCCTGCTGTTGATATCGAGATTTTAAATCCTGATACCTCATATTCAGAAGAGTTGAATGAAAACTCTATTGTCCTTAAAATTACCTATGGTAAAGTTTCTTTCCTGCTTATGGGGGATGCAGGGCTAAAAACCGAAGAAAAACTTATAAATGCAGGATATGACCTTGATTCTGATATTCTGAAGGCAGGGCACCATGCCAGCACCTCAGGAAGCGGAGATACTTTTATTTCAAGGGTAAGTCCTGAAGTAAGTATTATTGAGGTTGGAGCTGGAAACGATTATGGACACCCACATAAAGAAGTCCTTCAGAGACTGGAAAGTGCCTCCAGAGTATATAGAACCGATCTTGACGGTACAATAGTAATTACAACTGACGGCTCAACTTATACTGTAAATACAGAGAAAGCAAGCCCTGAGCAAAAAGAACAAGGTGAGCAGATTACACAAAGGACTGAGACTTTACCTGAAGGAGAAAAAGGAATACCTGCAACCTCGATAACGAGTGAAGAAAAAGGGATTGAACCTCAAACAGGTTTAATTTCAAACCCAAATTCAGGTATATCAACGGTTTATGTCAGTGATCTTAATCTTCAGAACGAGTGGGTAAAACTCTCAAATCAGGGATCTTCTCCTATTTCATTAAAAAGCTGGAAAATTGAAGATGAAGGCAGTAAACATACGTTTACATTTCCTGTTTATACTCTGGGCCCGGAAGCTACCCTGACTCTTCATACTGGAAAGGGCGAAAATTCGGCAACTGAAATATACTGGGGATCAGGCAGCCCTATCTGGAATAATGACGGGGATACAGCGTATCTCTATAACAGCAATGGAGAACTGGTCTCTACACTGGAAGGATAAAATGAGAAGCTTCAAAGTCACACTTGATAGGGTCGAGAACGACATAGCAGTGCTACTTGTAAGAAACGAAGAACAAAATAATGAAACAACTGTAATTAACATTCCTCTTTTCTTACTGCCTTGTGAAACAATAGAAGGAGATATCCTGGATGTTACCATAACAAGGGACACTAATGAAACTGAAGATGCCAGAAAAAGAGTCTCGCTTTTACTGGATAAATTGAAAAATAAAAACCAGGAAACCTAATAACAAACAAGGAAACTGAATAACATTTCGTTAAATATCCATTAAATATACTTTAAATACCAGCTCAAAAAAGTCTCTGAATTTCCTCAAATATCTCTTAAATAACTTAAAATATCTTTTAATTATTTTTTAAATACCTTTTAATACCTTTTAAATATCTTTTAAATATCTTTTAAACATCTTTTAAATACTCTTAAAGTTTTTAGTATATTGAAGGATATATTAAAAAATTTATAAGAAATATTACAATTGCTAAAAAATATTTATTGATTTAATATTGATTTAATATTCATTTAAATATCTATCCAGCAGTCGCTCAACATTCCTTCATTTTTCTAATTATTTTTACTATGAGATTATTTCTCATTTTGTGTTTTTTCTTAAAATATTCGTTAGATTACCTTCTTCTAAATAAAATGAATTTGATGTTTATTTAACCTAATTACAGAATTTTTATTGGTTAATTTATTTCAGGAAGATTTTTATGTAGCCTTTCATTGTTATATGCTTGAAAATGAGGAAGTAACAAAGTTTTAATTGAATACTGCAGTGTATTTTGTAATAGTTATAAGAGGAAGAAAAAATGAAGATTATAGGAATCCAATCCAGCCCTAGAGGTAAGAACAGCAATACTCTAAAATTACTGGAAGCAGCCCTGGAAGGAGCTGTTGAAGCAGGTGCTGATATTGAATATATTGATATTTCAAAAATGAAAATCAAATACTGCAACGCATGTAATTCCTGTCATCATACAGGGGAATGTGCAACAAAAGATGATTTTCCAAATGTGCTTTCAAAACTTCTGAGTGCAGACGGGATAATCTGGAGCAGCCCCAATTATATTACGAATATTACAGCTCAGCTCAAAACTTTGTTTGACAGGTGCCCGCTAGTTATTCATGAACAGCTTTTTGAAGGAAAATATGGATTTTCTCTCACGACTGCAGGCAGTGGAGATATCGACTTTGTCCTTGATATCATGAATAATTTCATGGTCCACTGCGGAGGTACCACGATCGGGGGAGTTGGATGTTCAATGTTTGAAGGCCCTGCAGCTCTTGAAGCAGCTATAGAAAAGTCCCGGGGAATGGGTAAAGACCTCGTAAGAGCAATAAAAGAGAAGAGAGAATTTCCAGAACAGGCAGCTCAGCATCAAGCTTTCCGAGATCGGTTCAAATATGTCATCCTTGCCAATAAAGACCACTGGACACATAACTGTGGTTACTGGATAGAGAAGGGCTGGCTAAAAGAATAAAGTAATTCCGGAATCTATTAGAACGTTTTGGGATAATTTGGAGCCATATAAAATAGTTAGAAATATTCCGGAATATTTTATGGGCTCTTACTAATTTCAGATAAGTAATTAATGTGGAAAATAAGATAAAAACAAACTTATGTAAAAATAAATTTGGATATTAATAATTTTAAATAACACAAAATAAACCAAATCAAAATAAATCAAATCAAAATAAACCGTATCAGAATTAAAGCAAAAACTGGAAAAAACCCGAAAGAGTTTTTTCTATATTTTGTTCTAATCTAATTATTGAGAATTTATTGAGAATTTAATTTTTAATACTATAATTTTTCCGGGGAAATTTTAATGTTTAATATTGAAGAGTTGGGGAAAAAGCTTACTGCCGCAGGTAAATTGAAACTTCGCCCTCTATGTGTGTATGGCACGGATATAATTCCGGAAAATGTTGTAGCATCCTATACTGTAGATCGCTGCATTGCAAAGGCTGCATATGCCTCAGCTTTATTTGAAGAAATTCCTCCAATGTATACTGAAGCTTCTCATGAGAAATGCTGCGGAGGCGGACTTGTATGGATGGGAATGGCTGAACCGCATCCGAAATTAAAATATTTCGTAACCACAGGTGCGCCTGATTTTCGCGGTGGGGCGGCTGAACATTTAAAGGCTACTCCTGAGCTTTTTGATAAGCAGAAAGAACGTGCAGGAAAAATTACTCCGCCTGGAAAATACCTTGTTATTGCGCCCTGTACAGGGGATTTTGTTAAAAATATCAACAGCGTCCCGGACAAAAAAGCTCTTTCATTTATCCTTTTTGCAGGCAGCGAGCAGATTCGGAACCTTTGCGGCCTGGCTCAGTTTAATAGCTCAGATCCCTTCTTTAAAACGGTTATCTCAGGCGGGCCTACCTGTGCCACTATAATTACTTTTCCGGCTGGGATGGCAGAAAATGCTCCAGGAGATTCGGCTTATATTGGGCCTGTTGATCCAACAGGCAATCCCTGGGTGCCTCCGGATTTAATGCTGATGGGAATTCCTCTCAGTCTGGCACAACAGATGGCAGCAGATCTGGAAGAGTCTTTTATCTGCAAAAGAGGAAAAATAGCATACCCCGAAAAGAGAATAGATCTAAAAGCACTATCCGAAAAAAATGTAAAAATAAGTTAATACTGTAAGGGATGTAAATGTATACAATTACTTTAAGGAAAAATTCGGATAAAAAGAACTCCAGTTTATAAAGTCCCTTAGATTTTTCCAGTTTCTTAAAGCCCTTATTATTGCAATTCGAATAATTGTAAATAAGTGATAGTGGCCTTGGTTTCAAGAACAAAATGTTTAGACAAAAAATGTTAATCAGGATTGTTCAGCTTGTTTTGAGAAAAATTCTAAAAGCTTTACCCGGAATTCGTCAAGTTCACGCATAGATATCTTCATCTGGGACAATCGGGAAACGGCTGATTCAGAGTATTTTCTGGCTGTTTCTCTGTCTATCCCTCTCGCATTCCACGCAGCACAAAATTGGTATGCTGTAAGAGCATCAATTTCGGCTGTGGGACCGCTCGATGTACCCACCTTCATAAGATAACGATTAAGTACAATATCTACAATATCTTGCCCGGGTCCGATATTTGTATCAATATCTGTAGCAATAATCGTATCGATATTTGAAACCACAGACGGATGCCATTCATTTACATTCGTGAGCGACCAGTGCGTATCAAACCGTATCGAAACCAGACCTTTTTTTGGAACAGGGAGTCTGTAAATTCCTGCTTCGTCCGTATATGTACGGTCCACCTGGCGAAAAGCGTTGTTTTCTTCTACCCAGGCTGACACCTGTATCATAAATATTGGCTTTTGATCATAGCCCTGTACTTTCCCATGAATTAAAATTTCTTCGGTCATAAAACCCCTCAAATATACCCCAATTTCCTGGATTTATTTAGATGTTATATCTAGCTCGTTGATTTATTTGGGTATTTTATTAACAAAAATCTCAGTACTCGTTTTGTTTTACAAATTTATTAATTCCTGTTTACATAATTTAGTTATGTATAGGTTAAATAGTACGTGAGGCTACTGCTTCAAAGATATTGATTTTTCTTTTCTCCGGATCGTGTCTGGCCAGAAGGCGGCCAGAAAGAACTGTATCCTCAAACCAGGGTTTGGTTCCGTATTTCTGGATTTCTAGAGGCTTTTCGGGATTGGAAAGGTCAAACAGAGTCCCACCTTTTTCCAGGCCTACATACAGAGTCTTCCTGAGTCCTTTAAAACTCGGGTTCCCAATTGTTCGGACTTTCTCTGGCTCAAGACGGAGTGTGTCAAGAGTGAGTGCATTGTCTCTTATTGAAGAAGCAAACTCCTGGCCTCTATGTAGAACCTGTGTTCTCTCATTGACGTTTTCAATTTTTGTTGTAATGCCTTTCAGGGTTGGACCTGCTGGTACGCTGAGGTCAAACTTATGTTCTTCCTGAGACGAAGAATATATTAAAATAGGTTTATTATTCTCGTTTTCAAAGGAAATGTCCTGCAAATCTGCAGGGGCAGGCACGAAGGAACGTTGAACATAGAGAGTTTGCTGGACTTCTATTTTCCTTGGCTCCTGGTTTTCATTTGCTAGCCTCTCGAACTTAAGCGAAAGTTCGGAAGGAGCATTTCTTCCTTCAAAAAGCAGGCTGAGACGAGCCACTCCAGTTTCTGTTGGCGCAGCAGAAAGTATTGTTTTGCCGGTCTGGTCTTCCACAAGAACCCGATTATCAGGTTTAAGCCTGCTTACAACTACTTGCCAGAACTGGAGTTGTTCTCTTGTGTCAAAAGGCGGGTCAATGAGCCACTCCAGTTTTTCTTTTGGGGTAAAAACTTTTTCCCAGCGCTCACATGAGGCAATGGCTCTAAGCCGTCCTGTTTCCAAATCTTGTGTTTCCTGGTCTGTTTTTGCCTGGGGTGGAGCTATGCTTACCGTTCTTACTCCGCGTGTGGTAATTATTCGGATACGGCAAGGATATGGGTTTGCCATATATTCTGGCTTAAACTTTGGGACTATGGTAAGCTCATTATCTCCGGTAATTAATTCGAACTCTTCGAGTGGATCATCCAGAATTTTAGTTTCCAGTGGGCAAAGGGCTGCCGGGGGCTCGACACCTATAGAGATTGAAGCCTGGTTTCCGATTGAAAATCCTGACTTACATTGCCCTATAATTTGCCATTTGAAAGGAGCTAAATTTACACTTGTTACTTTTCCTATATTGAAATCTCGAAGATTCATTATAGCCCCGCTCAGAACTGGACCCTGGGAAATTCCCTGAACCATTTGAAGTTCCAGTCGGCCTCCAAGTCCAGCCAAAGCAAGCTCAAACTCGTCTTCACATTCATAGTCTTCATCATTCAGTTTTTTACAGTTACTCCCAAGATCCCTGGAAATATCCCCCGCCATTCCCTGAGTCTCGATAGCAAAAATAAGAGCAACAAACCTTAACAATGGGTGTACTAATACTCCAACAAGATACTTTGGCAGGTCAATCTGATCCCTATCAAACATAACCAGGCCTATAAATGGCCAAAGAAGGGCAGCAGTTGCTGCACAGGCAACCTCTTCTACTGCGTTTGAAGCTGAAGCATCAAAATGATAATGGGTTCGAAGAATATTTACCCTGGGGACAGAGAGTATTGCCCGGATCTCGGCATCCACATCCATATCTATATCGTCTACAAAAAACGGGCAGGCATCTACAGCTTCTCCACCTAAATTTATATTCAAAGCTGGACCGTTTGGGTCCCAGGATACTGTCGGGCCTCTGTGTAACTTAAATTTTGAAACATTTCCGAGGCCATCTTTTATCCTCTGGCTGGCTTCTTCCATGAAAATTCGAGCATCTGCCAGGAGAGCCCAGTCTCTTCCATTCAGCAGATTTACAGGATCCTGAGTGAAAAATTCAGGGACTAAATCCCCGTCTGCTCGGATTTCAATGCGCAACGCAATAAAATCCCCTTCTGAATTGCAAGTAATACCTGCATTGATTGCACTTACCGGACGATTTAGTAATTGAGATAGGGAAGACAGATCAATTGTGGTTGGAGTTAATTGATATCCACTCAGACTTTTTCTAATTTTTTCCTGATCATCAGGAGAAATTAGAGCACTTAAAAGCCCATATTCAACATGGTCGAATTCATACTTGATCTGTACAGGGCCTCCCTGTCCTGCTTGTGCTGAAAAAACCTGTATGGAGACATTAAAAACCGGAAAAACAGTAAATTCTTTTGAAGGCTCACTTTCATTTAACCCATTTTGTTCGAGATCAGAATTTTTTACCAATTTTACAGTAATCCCCTGCTTAACCTGTAAATAAGGAACAGTAAAAGAGGTAAAGTTAGTCTGGGAAAAAATCCATGTAGTCTGTGTTGGCGTTGCCTGTTTATTTATTGTGGTTGAATCAACAATATCAATATGATCAACAATGTATTTTGTCGTGTCAAAGTTAATTTCCCTGTCTTTTTCTCCATCTTTAATACAAGGTGGTATTGCCTTTATTCTATTCCGAAGAATACGGCCGAAAACCTGTGAGGAAAGCTGTAACTCAAAAAACATTCGAACCCCCCTATTCTAATAAAATTATTTTTCCTGTAAATCCTTAAAGTCTGGAACTAAACTGTCTACACGAGATATACAAGACATTTTGCTTCTATGTTTTATTTGGTTTAATTAGAGTGTTAATGAGTTTTTTACTTGTCCATTCTCTTAACCTAGCGTTTAATTATACCATTGTGCTAGTCTATTTTCGCATGGAACTGCCTTTAAGTTCGTAGGCTTTTTTACGTGAATCTCAACTGGATTTGTTTTTTAGTTTATATAAGATGTTAAAATGTAATAATAGTATAAAATTTATAAAGAATATATATTTAGGAAACATCCTCTGTGTTGTATATTACCTAAATTATGGGTAAATAAGAAAAATTTGTAATAGCTTTGAGATATTAAGTTTTTACTGTTCAGGATTCCTGTTAATCTTGCAAGATTTACCTCTGCAGGACAACAGCCCAAATACCACTCTATGAGCTAATCCTAAAACTCATAATAGCTTCTCCTAACGTTGTATTGCAAACTATCAATCGAGTTTCTGATTACGAAATTAATTTTGAAAATTTGAGTGCATCAGAAAAAATGGGTTTTGGGATTGCCTCCCAAAACAATCATTTCCGCCATAAAGCCTCATCGGCTTTTTGTGTTTCTTGCATATTGAGGGGCGAATAAACGTTTTCTTCTTTTTCTTGCTTGATGCCAGTTAGCTCAATCCAGGGTGCATCAATCGCCTGTTGGTCTGCGGTAGAATAAAAGGCATTGCTTTTCTGCAGGATGGCTGTGGGCGAACCAACTATACGGTAATAAAGACGTTTTATATTGCGTATACGTTCCCAGGCCGTTTTTGGCAGTGTGTAAGTGGTAGTAGAGCTAGCCGATTTTCGTAACCCATCTTCTTCCCATGAACTATAGAAATTTTTAGGAATACGTTTAGCTTCGTTCTGGCTGTTGAATAATTCTGGATGGGTAGTTACTTCTACTCCGTAGTAAACATTAGGCCCAAGCTCGATATAGAAGGTAGGCGCCTCATTCCCCGAAGCATAAACCTCCGGGCCCATAATTTTAGGCGTTATCCGCTCACTAAACTCTATTTTTTCTTCTGCTTTTTTTGAACGAATTCGGCCAAGTTGGCGGCAGGTTTCACGAACCCACTGATCAAAGTCATTTTCATTTAGTTCTGCGCCTTCATAGCGCCATGTAGCCAACTGCCCACGAAGGTCAACATGAATACTGTTCCGCCCTAAGCCAATACCTATATCACAGCCTAATTCCTCAAGGGCAATACGGGCTAAATCGAGAGGGCGTTTGCTAGCAACCCTTATATCGGCTGCGCGTCCGGTCATATGCTGGCTTTCATCTGCGCCGTCAACTGTTTCATTAAGTTTTTTATGCCTGTATCCAGAATTAATAATGACTGCCAGGCCCATTCGATCGCGAATTTTTTGAAGTCCCTCTACTAATTCCGGGGAGATACGGGCATACTTTGCCCCGTCTGTGGCTGCCAATTCTTTTACTTTAAAATTCTTTGATAAATTTTCTTGAATACGATTGTGTACTTCAATAAGAGGGACTGCCCCATTACTTACCGGATCGCTATAGTCAACAGTATCTTGTGGAGTATCAATCACTTTAAAAATAGCCCCGCTGGGGAAAGTGACAGTCTGCTCTGCAGTTGTTCCACCTGTGATTTGAATATTTGGAGCGCTCTCTGCCTGTTCGTCGTCAACAGTATTCCCATAATTTGACCATGAATTGTCATCTGCCACATGCAACCTGTAGAAAAGCCGGTCAGTTCCTTTCAGCCGCTCCCAGACATCTGTCGGCAGTGTATAAGGTGTAGTACTTTCCAGTCCTGTAGTCCAAGAAGCGTAAAAGTTGTTTTGATTACGCTCACTCCCATGTGCACTATTATTAAAAAGTTCTGCCCTGGTAGCCACTTCTACAGCATAAAAGCGTCGTCCACCGGTATTAATCTGGAAAGTCGGAGCCTGACCATTCCTGCTTATACTGCTGGGTCCAATAATAGATGGCCCTGCTGATGGAACGGATCCGCCTGAAGTCCCCGAACTTCCCAGAATTTGAATACTTGGGGCACTTTCTGCCTGCTCGTCGTCAACAGTATTCCCATAATTTGACCATGAATTGTCGTCAGCCACATGGAGTCTGTAGAAAAGCCGGTCTGCTGCTTTTAGCCGATCCCATACATCTGTTGGCAGAGTGTAAGGTGTGGTGCTTTCCAGTCCAATAGTCCAGGAAGCATAAAAGTTGTTTTGATTACGCTCACTCCCATGTGCACTATTATTAAAAAGTTCTGCCCTAGTAGCCACTTCTACAGCATAAAAGCGACGTCCACCGGTATTAATCTGGAAAGTCGGAGCCTGACCATTCCTGCTTATACTGCTGGGTCCAATAATAGATGGCTGGCCGGTTACGTCTGTCGGAGTGCCTGAATTGAAGTCTCGGGCACGTTCTACAGCCTTTAAGGCATTTATCCTGCCATAACCGTAAAGATTGCTGTGGCCATTAACGTCGTAATTCCCATTGTTTTGGTCAATCTTATCAGCAGTATCGCGTAAAATTTGTTTCACATCCGGTAACCTGAGATTTGGGTTTATTGCAAGCATAAGCCCTGCAATGCCAGCAGCTAAAGGAGTAGCGGAGGAGGTTCCTCCAAAATCATCAGTGTAATCATGGTCATTAGCTGGATGGGACACTCCAGTAGATGCATCAGGATTATAGCCATCACTGCCTGTACGATCTACCGTGAAAATTCTCCACTCTCCAAGGTTTCCACTGCCGCTTGAGGGGGCACAGATGAAAATCTCAGGTCCAAAATCACTATATGGGGAACGGCGCTCATTGTTGCTGGAAGCAGCTACAGCTATGACTTCGGGGTTAGATGCATAGCCATCATTACTCACCGATTCGTTTCCATTTCCAGCAGCCCAGAAAATAGGAACTCCAAGTCCATTGCGTCCCTGAGTAACACAATTGTGAATGGCAGCACGTACGTTATCAGGTAAAGGATCGACAGCTCCGGTCCCGTCTTCTGGACCCCAGCTACAACTAATAACATCACTACCCTGAGCTTTGGCCCACTGGAACATTTCAGCTTCTTCATCTGAGCCCAAGAAGTCCGGGTAGCGTACAGCAATAAGGGAACATTTGGGTGCAGCGCCTGAAGCCCTGAGTCCTTTAGCAACAGCTACTCCAGCACAGGCTGTCCCGTGGTTATCGTTCTCACTGTTGGGACTCCCATCATCCTGGCCAGAAGCAAAATCATGTTGGGCAACGATTTTATCTGCAAATTCCTGATGTCCGGTATCAATCCCGTCGTCAAGAATAGTTATTTTTATACTGCTGTTACCCTGGGTAACATTCCAGGCATCTATAACCTTTGCTGTCTTCAAATGCCATTGTTGTGAAAGATGCACTGGTTGATCAGCTCTCTCTGAGACAGAGCTTCGAGTAAATTCTCCCAGCTTCGATTCATTTACTTCACGCAAGTGACGTTGCCTAACAAAATTAGGATGAGAGAATTTCACCATTCCTGACTCATAATAAATATTTGCAAGGGTTACTGGCCCATACTCCCCTTCTGCTTCAGGAGCTTCAAGCAGGTAGCCGTTTTCAGCATAATCAAGTTTCTTCACTATGCGAACCCTATACTTAGAATTGAGCTCCTCAATTTCCTCAGGTTTGATTTCCGGTTTAAACTGAACTAAAAACTCGCGAGTAACAAACATTAGATCGCTAACACGGGTAGAAGGTTTCTCAGGATTACGTAAATATGCCACAGTTGCATAGTCCACTGGATCTTCTTCGTTGAGTTTCTTTACGTGCGTGATAATGTCCTGTAACTGCTCTTCAGGGTCAGTGCGCAGGCTGATAGCTTTAGGGTTGGTCTGGTACAGTTGAAGCCCGTAGTTTGGAATAAAACCGATGTTATCCGACTCTTCTCTAAGAAGGCGAAGCGCATGAGGTGAGAATTTAGAATCGCGTGAACTCCTTCCTGAAAGATAACGTACAGCAAAGACCCGAGGCTCGCGTACTAAAGGTATTCGTCTTTCGTTAGCAGCATCATAATAATAAGTGCTCTTATCCCCATAACTTTCAGAATCATTTCGATTATTATTTGTCATATTCAAATCCCCTTATTCAGTCTTCTTTGTTTTTATTTTTAAATCCCCAAACAGATATTTTAATTGGAAAAGTAGTCTCTTTTTTTAAAGACCAAGAATCTCACGGGTAAGGCTAATAGGCACAGAAGTTTCCATGTCCCATTGAATCCAATCGGTTGACTCGGCTTCCCGGTCCTTGAAAATTTTAATTACACGAAAATCGAGTAAACGGTTCTCCAGATAGGTAGTCAGAGGCAATACCACTGGAATATCAGCTACACGCATATCCTCTGTCAGTTGGGCTTTGTAGAGACTGTCAAGCCCCTGCAATCGGGCTTCTACATTTAGTTGCAAAAGATTATGATTATTAAAATTAAGCAGATTAATGAAAATCAGATTGCTATAAATGTCCTCAACAAAACTGCGAGTTTCTTTAATGGCAACAGGGTCTCCTGGAGGATAACTGTAGACAGGCTGGAGGCCGCTCCCGGCAGATATTTTATGCGTTTTCCCCGGGATTAGGGAAACTTCTACAGGTACCTGTTCAGCAATTTTATCTCCGACATAACGAACAAGGTCACTAATGTCAATTGTACTTTCAATACAGTTTGTTATATTTACTTCCTCATTTTGAGCAACAATCTCCAGAGGGCCATTTTGCCACGGACCTCGTATGTGGTCCAGTTTAAGCAGCAGGTTAGAAGAAAATCTGCTCCCATCCGCCAATGTAAAGGAAACACTGCCATTAATTCCGGGATTGCTCAAAACACTGCGCATAAGCTGCCAGTTAGCCAGGTTCATGCCAAAGTAGGCTGTAATAAAAGGGCCATCGACTTCCAGTACATCTGCCTCGCTGTTAGCAGTGATTGAAGAATCTATTAACCAATTAAAATTAACTGCTTCAGCAGGGATATCGGTTGGGTAATGAATAACCGGATTTTGACTATATGCTTTGAGCTTTTCCAGAAGTGCACTACGCTTGAATAGAGGTAAATCAGGCTCCAGAGTAACTCTCAGTTCAACGCGATTATTAGCCGATACTGCAGCATCGATAATTGCATTAAGGAAAATTAGAGGGCGATAAGCATCTTTTTCGCCAGCTTCCCGCCGATTTATGCAAAAAGAAGCCGGAAGTACCAGAAAATGTTCGGGTTGCTGCAATGAACGGTAGACTTTATATGCCGAATCGGTTAATTCATTTATTTCTTCATACTGATTATACCGTATCTGCCCAAGCTTAAAGGCATCCTGACAGCCAATAGGAACAGGTGTTCCATTGCGGATCTCCTGATAAAAATTGCCCAGCCGGTTGCAGGGAAAAACTAAGGTTTGTTTTTGCTGTCGCAATTCAGTATTTAAGGAATATTTAACCTCTTTTACAATAGATGCCACACTGGCAGAAACAGCCAGGTTCGGTTTCACTGAGGCAATTGCAACATGAAGCGGCTGGCCTGCAATATCCTTAAATTTAGCTAACTTGACTATCTCAGAATCAAGTGTTTTGCGCGGAATAAGACCTGCTAATTCAGGTTTATAGTGTATTTCTTCTCTTGGTTGAACATACGTAAGGTTAATGGCATCGAAATAGGTTGTTCCCTTTAAATTAGAAGCCTCAATGGCAGAATAGGTAATTGGTGTGCGAAGCGATTTTCCGCCAAAGATCAGTTCAAAATTATTGTCTTTAATAGGCACATAGCCTTTAAAGGTATAAGAAATTAGCACCTGAGGCGGAAGGGTCTGAAATCCTTCTATGGCAAGTGCACCATAAGTAAGGCGCACCCACTCATTAAGGACTGGTACATCTACACTCAAGGTGTCCCCCTGCTTTTGCACAGTTGCTTCGAAAGTATGCTGTTTAACCTGGCCGTCTGATATGTCAACAAAAGGAACCAACAAAGAAACAGAGAAATTCTCAAAACTTACAGGCTGAGCCTTACTAATACGATTATCTCGATCGAGGGCTGATTCGGTTTCTGCACTCATATCAGAAAGCAGAGTAAAATGTACATTCCCACGCAGTGCAGGTTCACCTGTACTGGTAGCCCCAAATCGCTCAAAAGAAAAAAGGAATGAACTGCTACTGGGATCAGCGTTAGGCTCAGGTTCAACAATTTCAAATACCGGAGCATACCAGAATTTCCCGGAATCTATACGGTCGCTCCAGTAAGGAGCTTCCCGGTTATTAATTACAGGCAAACTGCGATTTTTAGCTAATTCCTTTATATTTATAATAAAATCGTCCAGTGGACGTTTGTAGATCATCCCTTCTGGCAGATGTGAAGATTCAAGATTTGGACGGCTAGTCAGGTGAATACCGGGTCTGGTAGCCAAAGAAAGGGAAACAAGGCTATTATCAATTGCTGCCATTTTTATATTATTACTCTCCCGCCTGTCAGCATGCTGGCTGCGGGATGCTCGCACTTTTTTTGGGATAGGAGAATAGGCTGAGGGGTTATCAGGCTGTTTAGCCAGCAGGTGTACATAATCTGTCCAATTATACCCTTCAAGTGCTCCTCCAATAATTTGATGTAGAGGTGTATGAAGCTCAAGGGTTTTCATGCCCGCAGTAGTAATAGATTCCGTATAGCTCAGACGAAAGCCTTCGTATGGGCGGGGGCGCAGAGTAAACCAATCTTCCCCGTTATCAGGCTCTGATTCTTTTCGCAAGACAACTGCTGCCTGGCGCATAAAGATTCGCATAAGATCTTCTACAGGAAGTTGTATTGGTTTTCCGTCCCCTGTAACGATAAGTAAACCATTTTCTGCCATGGCAGAAACAAGTTGGTATAATGAACTCTCCTTTATTTTTGAATCCTCATTTAAGTGGTTTTTAAGGAAATCATAGATGTCTGCCCAGGAGCCTGATATCTGCACAGAACGAGATCCTTCAGACGTCTGATAATGGACAGTAGAGGAGAGATACAAGTGAGAAGGATTCTCATCCAGAGATGTAAGGAGCTCCAGAACCTGTGCACGGTTAAGATGAGCACTGATGCCTGCCCGGCCCTCGCTTCCACTGGCTTCAGCCTGTGTCATAACAATAGGTGACCCGATGTCGTTTTCAGACCAGAGGAGCCCATATTCTATTTTTCGAGCAAAGAGACGCCGGCATTCTACCTGCCAGGAGGCAGATACAGCATCCAGTATATCCTCACTAACTCCTATCTTAACATCTAAAGTAAGTATCCCGCTTTCTATCAATGCATGAATATTATCCTGTTCAGGAGTTGGCTGATTTCTGAGAATCAAAGAGAGGGAGAAAACAGGCTCTCCAGATGAGCTGTGAACAAGCCCAGGTGTTTGTGGTAATATATAATTGATATGTCCGTTAGAGCTGGGTATTGTGAAAACGTAAATTACTTTTCCATCTTTGAGAGTAACCGGCTTAGTCTCCCAGGATGCATTCGTGGGCAGATCATTGGTAGTATTATTGGACATAAAACCTCCTCCCTGCCTGCCCAACAAATTCTTTTTTATCCTTTCGACTAAAATATAATTTTAGAGGACAGGAAGTATAACGCTTCTGGTTCGCAGTCCTCTAAAAGCAGGCAAAGTCAGGCTTAGCTTGGATGACTTTAAAGCCGCACCCAGCTTTTCTCGCCAGTTAATTCTTCAAGTTCCTCTATTTTTTCAGATGCTGCTTTTTTAGTACGGCCTGCCTTTTTCGCCGCCTCAGCCTTACTGCTTTTGGATTCGCCAGGAGGTGCCTCTATTTTTGGCTGGTTGACCGTATACCCGGAAACAACATGTTCTTCACTTTTTTCAGAAACATTTTCAGTTCGGGGTTTTCCAGGCGGTTCAGTAACAGGCTGTGTTGTCCCGCCAGGTTTTCCTGTGGGTGGGGCTGAAGATGAAGGTTTACTTTCTTCTAAGGGTTGGCCTATTGCTGACTCAGTTGCAACCTGTCGCGGTGCCATGCGGCGGGTGGTCACTCCTTCTTCTTCAGGAGTGGGGACGTGTATCATTAGCGGGCCATTGCCAAGCCCCGGGGCCCATGGTCCGGTCCAGGTCATACCCCGGCTGAAAAGGGTACCCTTAACATTGACAGTAACACGATAATCGTATATAGGCGCATAATCCGGTTGGCCCGTGAAAATTTCCCAGTAGCGTGGATTCTCCTGATCATCAAATTTCCACTGGAATTTGACTACTGGTCTTTCGGAGCCATCAGCTTTCCGTCCGCCTGGTTTGAATTCGACTGTCACGACCTGGGTATTGTCCTGTAAAACTACGTCAATATCTATAGGCCCTGCCTCTAACTTTCCTGCGGAATCGGCACGGATTTCCAGGATATTATCCGTAGAAGGGATACCTCCTTCGGGATCAATGTCAATGACATTCTTTTCTACGTCTACCTTCACGAATGGGTTATCTGTCATGCCCATTGGTTCGGTAAGATGAACCCGTCTGCGTACATAGGTAATATCCGGATTCCAATCATCTGGCGGGTTGGATACCTCAGACTCCTTACGCAGTGCAAAAGCTGGCGACCAGTTGGTCTGGTCAGTTGTATCCGTGCTCTGGAAGACGTGAGCCATCCACTGTTTATTTCCGTTCTCATCCGGGTAACCTATTTCAGCAGAAAGAAAAGCTACAGGTTCTCCTACCCAGTTCTTAGCGGGATCCGGCCAGTTGACTACAGGCTTAACTATGCGTGTAACCTTACGACTGAGATCGCCCATGACCAGGCGGACAAAATATTTCTTTTCTGCTTCAGGGTCACGCTTCATTTCATTATAGATACCTTCGAAAGAAGAACTGATGGTTGTAGGTTGTAAATAACGATGATAACGTGTTTCTTCATATTTCAGGTTGAGGTGAGTTTCATCACGCCGATATTTGAGGGCAAAGCCGCCTCCCCAGCCAAAGATCCCGCTGAAAATTCCACCGCTTGGCGCCTGGGCAGGTTCAACAGTCGGAGGTGCAGGTTCAAATATACGCTTAGCAGCCTCATCCATAAATTTTTGAGTTATAAGATCAATTCGTTTATTGATTTCTTTCTCGATATTTTCAGCACCAGGTATGGTGCCATCAACAGCCAGCTCGACTTTGATATCTCCATTTATACGTAAGTTATTAAACTCAGCTTTGATATCGCCTGCAAACCAGAGATATCTTGCATTTGCATGGGCAGAGAAATGCTGGAAAATACGATCCCAATTTCCGGTAATCTTCAGCCAAATTTCCTGACTCCAGACCGGAAGCGTCAGGTACTGCGTTACAACAAGCGGGCTTGCAGCCCCATGAAAGCCTGCCCAGATAAGTTCACTGGGAAAAGCGCCAACCAGGCCAGCAAAAGCGTTTTCTCCTCCAGTTACTGACCCTGGTCCCTGTCCCTGTATCTCCCAGGCCCAGGCATCAAGATTAGAAGCGCTGCTTGCCCGGCCGTGAATTACATGTTTTTTTAGATCTGCACGTCTCACAAGACTTCTGGGTGCTCCGGGCGGAGCTACTTCTCCCGGGGTACCGCCTGTCGGACCGCTTACTGCACCACCTATATTTTCTGCAGGTGCGGTACCGTTGCGACTTGGAGCCAGATTCGTGATGGCTGTGCGGTTATCACGAATAGGAGCTATACGAAACATAGGGGCTGCCTGAGTACGCCATCCCCAGTAACGATCATTATTGCCCCTGAATTTATTCAAAAGCTGCTCTTCTGCCTGTTTCAAAACAGAAGTAGGATATCGAGACGTAGTAGTAAATGAAAGCAATCCGCCCACAACTTCTGCACGTCCCTCAACACCTACATGGGTCTGCTCATCCAGAACCCCTACAAAATGAATATGACGAAATTTAAAATCGCCAGCATCCCCAAAGCGGGCCATTCTTACCTGTCCGGGTACCCAATAATAAACTGGAGCTTTACCTTCTCTTTGTAACTGGTCATTATTGCGATCAGGCAAATAAAGGATGGTATATTGCTCTCCGCTTTCACCGTTGATTACAAATTCCTCAAAACCGCCCGTAAATACGGGTCCGACGGCATCTACCATTAAATTCTCCCCCTCTATTCTTTATGCAGATTGTGGAAGTCAGCTACTGAATTCACATGCGAAAGCAATTTCTCTAAAATTTGATGTTTTTAATTTCGGTTAAAGCCATAACCTCTGTAACTGCTCCACTTAAGACCCCAAATATCTTCAAAGTCTCCAAAAATTAAGAGCTGTATTCAAAATAGAACTTACGTATTTCTTATTCGGAACTATTCCCTCGAGAGCTTACTAAGTAATTATTTTTGGGAATTTGAGGTTTTTTAGAATATATTAGCAGTTCTAGCACGTAATTTCTATTATTTTACAACATTTATATTGTTCATATCTGCTTAATGCATTACCGAAGATACTTGTTATATGTAAATAAATATGAAAAAGTATAAAATTCCCTGAGAAAGTATATTTAGAAACATAGTTATAATTGCATTTAAACAGCATTCCAGAGTTCATTTTAACAAATCAAAAAATACTTTAGCTATTATTGACTGGAATATATAATTTTGTCCCTTAATTTATATAATCAAACAACATCTCATTTTTACGTCCTTGTTTTAATTACGTATGAACAAGAAGAGAAAATAGTGTATGAATACGTACAGGGGCTTAAAGCAACCAATTTAGCGATTTAAGTACATTTATAAATGTCTTATGAAGCTGGTTTTATTGCACGGTTTAAATCAAAACTCTCAACCCGGAGATTATATCTTTAAGCTCTAAAATTTGGATAGGTGCTTAACGCAAAAAATTTGCCTAAGTTGTATATTTTATTAAAAATAAATATTAAAGCCTGAACAAAAACATATTTAAATCTAGCCGCCTAATTTTCCAGAAATCCAAAATCTACTTGTCCAAACTTTTTGAATTAAGATTCTTCGCCTTATCCATTTTTATTATCCTATCTTTTTGGTGATCTTTTGATTTCAGAATTCAGTCGCGAAAATTTTGTTCGGTCCATAATTGAGCTGTTGCGAAAAGCAGAAATCGAGCTCCCTCATGATGTTATAAATGCTCTAAGCCGAGCTGAAGCCGCAGAAGAAAATCCGATTGCGAAATCTCAGCTTCAGGCAATTTTAAAAAATATCGAGCTTGCAAAAAAGAATGGTATACCTATGTGCCAGGATACCGGTATTATGGTTTTCTTTGCTGAGCTTGGAACAGAGTTCCATGCGGATTTTGACCTGGAAGCGGCAATAAGGGAAGCTGTTATACTTGCGACAGCCGAAATTCCACTTCGACCGAACGCAGTAGATCCGTTAACTCGTAAAAATAGTGGAAATAATACCGGAAATGGAATTCCGGATATTCACTGGAAACTCGTTCCAGGCAAGCAATTAAAAGTTACCGCTGCTCCAAAAGGTGCAGGTTCGGAAAACATGAGTGCTTTACGCATGTTTAATCCCACTGAAACCGGAAGCATCAAAAATTTCGTACTTGAAACTGTTCTGAATGCAGGAGGGATGCCCTGCCCTCCTCTTGTACTGGGAATAGGTATTGGAGGTTCCTTTGATGCCGCGGCAAGGCTTGCAAAAGAAGCTTTGCTTGAACCTCTTGACGTTCCTCTAGCTTCTGAAGAAGTTCAAGAAACTCAATTAAAAGACCATGTACAAGATGTGGATAACAGCTCAGGGGAAAACCTGCGAAAGCTCGGGAAAGAAATTCTTGAAGCTATAAACTGCTTAGGGATAGGTTGCATGGGCCTTGGAGGCAGTACAACAGCTCTTGCAGTGAACATTAAAACTGCATACTGCCATACTGCTTCTCTTCCTGTTGCAGTAAATATACAGTGCTGGGCAAACAGGCATGCTTCCATTATATTTGAGGGGGAAGAATAATGGAATATCATCTGAAAACACCCCTGAAAAAAGAAGAAATCGAAAAACTCAATGCAGGCGATATAGTCTTCCTGTCCGGAGAAATCTTTACTGCAAGAGACGAAGCCCATGCCAGAATGCTTGAACTAAATGAAAAAGGAGAAGTTCTGCCATTTTCCCTTGAAGGAGCCGTAATCTATCACTGCGGCCCGCTTATGCAAAAAGCTGAAAATGGCTGGAGAGTGCTTTCGGCAGGCCCGACAACAAGTGGCAGGATGTCAAAAATGACTCCTTCTCTCTTAGAAGCCCATGAAGTCAGAGCAATTATAGGAAAAGGAGGAATGAAAGGAGTTGTCCCTGCCTTAAGAAACAGGTGCGTTTACCTGGCATATACAGGAGGATGTGCAGCCCTTGCAGCCGAATTAATCAAAAAGGTAAAAAATGTGCACTGGCTTGAGCTCGGGATGCCTGAGGCAGTCTGGGTGCTTGAAATAGAAGAATTCGGGCCTCTCATTGTAGGAATTGATGCGAAGGAAAAGGATATTTTTGCAGAAGTAAGGGAAAAGGCTGAAAAGGCGTTTAAATCCTGCCAAAAATAAAATTTTTTATAAAAAATCTTTTTTATGAAATCTTTTTCTAAATTTTTTATCAATTGTTTTTGTTAATTATTTTTATTGATTATTTTTGTTCAAGTTTTTTATTAATTTTTAATCGAACTTTATTCAATTCTTTGTGAATTATTTTAGCTCATTTGATTATTCAAGTTATTTCCTAATTCAAGAAACCGCAGGTGTTACGGGCGTTGGAGGAAAGGGTTCTGCAAAGACCTTGAAGTATTCGATTAGTTCTGTCCCCCACTTGACAGCTTCTTCTCCAAAACTTACTATACTTTTATTTTCATCTGAAGAGTCTCCTGAAGCAAAACAGGTCAGAACCATTGTATCTGTTACAGCAATTAACGGAGGAATAAGGTTTTTCTCAAGAAGGTATATTTCGGAATTTTCATGAAGAAGCAGGGTTTCAAGTTCTTTTTTAAATTTGGACTCATATACTTCAAAAACAGGCTGGGTTAAGATGACCGAAATTTTTCCTCCTTTTCCGGCATGTTCTGCGCAGATTTTCGCATAACGAGGATTAGTGTTTGAAATAATAAGAGAAAGCTTTTTCGTTTCATCGAAGGCTTTTGTCATTTCAGAGTACATGCAGGAACTGTCATCCCCATGATAACGGCCTGGCATATATGTGACAAGCTTATCCATTTGCTTAAAGAAAGCAGGTGGGATTCTCCCGGGTTTTGAGCCTGACCAGTAATCATAATTGTCTTCAAGCAGCTTGAAGGCTTTTACAAGGGGCTCCATTTTTCGGACAATTATTCTCCCGAGTAAAGAAAGAGTATACGCTTTATTTTCTTGCACAACAAGCTCGCATTCTTTCAGCTTCTTAAGTTGAGGCAGGATTGCTACTGAATTTGTTTCAAGGACTTCATTAATCTCTTCGATAGTCCTCGGCTTCTCCATAAGAAACAAAAGCAGATCTGTTCTTTTCTCAGAGGAAAGAAGGGTTGTGATCAGGGAAGATCTCATTATTCTTACTGCATAAAATATAAATATATATTTTTTCATCCTCAATTAATTAATTACCTTAAAAAGACAAGCCATCTTTTCTACCAGAAATTTTACATTATCCAAAAAATAGGAGTAAATAAGTTTTTTTTCAGCAAACTCTCTCTAAATATTTAAATAAATTTTTACTAATAGTTGAATTATTTTTGTTTTAGATAATATTTAAGTTAGATAATTGAGTTAAATTATCAAATAAAATATATAATATAAATTAACAGTTGATTATAATATAAAGTATTGATTTAACTATTGGTTGAATCTAAATAAAATAGTAAAAAAAGCACGCAATCAAGTATTAAAGCTAAAAGGAAGACTATAAATACAGAATTACGTACTGAAATAGAGTACTAACTTCTATATCAAAATTATTCTTATATTTAAGCTTCAATCTTTTCTTCAGCAGTTTTTTTCTTAATTTGTTTTGATGCTTGAAGCGTTTTAGAAGGTAGGAAGAGCGTAGCAATCAAGCCAAGAAACGCGATAAATACCATTCCGAGAAGAGAAGCTCTTATTCCATTAAGCCGGGCAATCTCATTAATCCGCAAAATTTCTTGAGTAACAGCAGGAGGAGCATTTTTTAAAAGATCCTCAAGCTCCTGATTGCTTAAAAAGCGCACATTCTTGTCCAGAGCATCCGTAAGATCTTCTTTGGCCATTTGAGGGAGTACAGTACTCTCATCAATAAGGGCAAGCCCGCTTGATGCGAGTCCTGCGAGCAGAATCGAGCCCATTAAAGCAGTCCCGAGGGAAGTTCCAAGATTCTGGAATGTATTCATAAGAGCGGCCATTTCGCTCGTTCTTTCAGCAGTTACCTGAGATAAAATGAGATTCATCAATTGCGAGGCCATAAGGCCTCCCCCTACTCCTATCAGGACAAAACCAAAAACCAGTAAAAACCCTCTGACCTTTACATCAATTGTTGCATGTACAAGGAGAAGTCCGGATGTGAGTATGAGAAGGCCGGCCTGAATAATACGTCTGGGAGGAATTAAAGCTGAAAACCTGGATGCAACTAAAGAAGCGACCAGGAGCGGGATAGATAATGGGATATAAACAAAACCTGTCTGCATGGAATTAAGGCCCAGGACAATTTGAAGAAAAAGGGCCATACTGAAGAAAAACCCGCTGAACAGGATATTCTGGACCATCTGAACAAAAAGTCCTGATTTGATTCTGCGGTCTTTTAAGATATCAAGCCTTATAAGTGGGGTTTTTCCTTGAGAAACAAGGTGGCGTTCCCAGAGTGCAAATATTATCAGGATAATACAGCCTGCTGCAATAAACAGAGGAGTGGGGGAAAGGCCAAAAAGGGAAAAATTGATTCCCCCTATAATAAGGAAATTGCGGGCTTTCCACCAGCCATAGGTGCCTGCCAGCAAAATCCCGAGTACAAAAAGGCCTATTCCTGAAGCTGAAATAATCGAGCCTACCACATCAAGCTGGGGACGTTTTCCAGGTTCAATAGGGGCATCAAGAATGTATCTGCTAATCCAGAGTACAACCAGCACTACTATTACCTCGCCTGCAAAAGCATATCTCCAGGAATATGCAGTTGTAAGCCAGCCTCCTATAATAGGGCCAAGGGCTACTCCACTTGCAGCAATTCCTCCAAGGATTCCATAGGCAATAGCCCGATCAGTTCCTTTGTAATTTGAAGTTACCAGAGTCTGAGTCGCAGGCATAACCAGGGTTGCTCCAAGACCTTCAAGGACAGACCAGCCAAGAAAAAGTACAAAAATATTCGGGCTTACCGCAGTCAGGAAAGAGCCTGTTCCATATATTACCATTCCGATCCTGAAAGCCTTTTTTCTGCCTATAATGTCCCCGATTTTTCCCCCGGTAATCATCATTGACGCCATTACAAGCGCGTATAAGGTGATTGCACCCTGCACGACTGTGACATTGGTATTGAAGTCCTTAATAAGTGTGGAAATTGATACGTTCATTATTGTTGTATCAATCACAAGTACGAACATGGCAAGTGAGAGTGCAAATATTACGATTTTATTTTCCATAATACTCCTCTGGAGCCTGAATAGCAGGTATAATTTTAGAGGCCATAGAAAATAAGAAAGGTCTCTGCAAAGAAAATAGCAAATTTTTAATTTTTTTCGAGAAACTTTATTTTTTTGTTTTCTTATCACAACCTTTTGTTATTGCAAAATTATCGAGATTCTGAACAATTTTTATTGATTTTAAAATTTATTTATAACCGAAGAAAATCGTTTATTGTTTGCCTATAACCGGTTTCACCCAGACAGATTTCTCAGTTCTCTGCTTACCCTATCTTGAATGCTCTCCTTACCCCCGGCAGCATGATATACACCAAGAGGAGCACATTTACAAGTACAGAAACATTTACATCATACCATGAACCGCCTGTTACAAGAACCACAAAATCGATACAGAGGTTAAACACTGAAATTACGGCTAAGAATATCCAGGCCTCTCTATCTACTTGCAAAAGCATTTGAGCCAGCCATACCCATATATAGGCAAGCAAACCGTAAAGCAATGCATACCAGAGATTGAAAATACGGCCCTCAATAGGCCCTAAAAAAGGTAAAAAGCCAAGAAAACGTAGTGCCACAATCCCGTTTAAAAATGCCAGCAGGACAGCAAAAACAGCCAGAATGGTAATTCCTACAGGTCTCCCCATATTATGCCTCCTTATTTTTATTAAGTCCTCTTTAATTTTTATTTAACTTCTCTTTTTAGCTCTCTTTTGGCCCTTGTCTGGACCTCATTTTTATTGCCAGGATTAAAACCCCGAGCCCTCCGATAACAAGGAAAAATCCGAACACCCATGGCAGGACAAGCACACCTATTAGGAAATTTGTCAACAGAAGTAGACCTAAAATAATAGTCAGGATCCCAACTGCGACAATTGCCCAGCCCCCTCTTTTGATTGCTGAGTAGACTCTTATCCCACCAGTGACAATTACCCAGATTGCTATAAAAATAACAAAGAAATTTAAAAGTACAAAAGAGCTGTATAAAGGATATGCCAAAATAAAAGCCCCGGCAATAAGGCTCAGGATTCCTGAAAGAGCTTTCCAGGTGCGGTTTCCCTCTTTATATATAATTGCTCCGAAAACAGCAATGAGTCCGCTTGCGAGCCAGTAAATGCCCAGAACCTGTATTAGTAAAGAGACTGTTACTGCAGGCCTGTACAAGAGGAATAACCCTACAATAATAGCGACAACTCCTTCCAGCAGGACTGTCCACCAGGAGACCTTTGTTATTTCTAATTCCCTTATGGAATCAGTATTATCCAATGTATGATTCAATTCTTCCATATTTCCTCCCTGTAACTCTCTAAACTGCGTGCATCTGGAACATGTCCTGTCTGAAATACCAAAGTGCAGGCACATCTAAGAGATCTACTCTAAAGAGATTTCCTCTACCAACTTGGACATTCTTTAAAAAATAATTAATATTCACCGACAAATTAGAGAAAAGAGGAACATTCTTTCCTCCCAAAAAGAAAGCACCTCTTTTACCTGGAAATTATACCGTCATCCGGAAACTATTCCGAAAATCTGAATTTTATTGAATAATTTATTCCTATTTTTAAATCAAAGCAGAGCAGTGATTATATAATTGTATACAAACCATTAGATATAAACCAACTTATTATTAATTTCCAAAGAAGACTATTTATCGAAGGCAAGTAGAAAAAACCTGAAGATATAAATAAATGACTCCAACAAACAAAAAATATCAATAATTAAAGTTTTGGGTAAATTTTGGGTAAAGGAAGGTTGGTAAAATAATTATAAAATGATAGTGAATTGCTGGAAAAGAATAAATAAAAATACAAAAAGGCTAAAAAGAAAAAAATGATAGGCAAATAACGATATGTAAAAAAAGGAAATAGGCAAAAAGGAATAAGCAAAAAAGGATAGGTAAAAAAGGATAAGTTAAAATTAAATTTAAAATTAAAATTTAAAACGAAATATAAAATTATAAAAACAATAAGGCAGCTAAAAAATACTCCAAATCAAAAATAATATAAATAGGTGAGTCTCCTTTAACAAAAATTCTGCATCCAGAGGACAAGTGATGAATCCTACAAAAAATCGAGATGTTCCACTCTATATTTATCATGCCGGGCAGTGCGACCCTAAAAAATGTACAGGAAGAAAAATGGCTCGCTTTGACCTTGCCCATATGTACGATAAAATCTCAAGGCTACCTAAATCGGCAATTCTACTTGATCCGATGGCAGAAAAAGCCCTTTCTCCTGCAGACTTTTCTGGAAAAGGAATTATAGTGCTTGATTGTTCCTGGGAAGAGGTAGAAAGGATTTTTCCTGAGCTTGAAAAACTGAAACTCGAGCACAGAGCTCTTCCTTATTTGCTTGCAGGCAATCCCGTAAACTTTGGAAGGCCTTTTAAGCTTAATTCTGCAGAAGCCTTTGCTGCAGCTCTTTATATTTTAGGCTATAAGGAACAGGCTGAGAAAGTTCTTTCCAAGTTCAACTGGGGGCACAGCTTTCTTGAATTAAATAAGGAGCCTCTTGAAGAGTATTCAAATGCAAAAGATAGTTCTGAGATTGTGGAAATTCAGAGTCATTATATCTGAAATATTAAGATTTTTCAATAAACTAAAATATGAAAATTAATTAAAATATATAAATAATATTTAAACATATATTTTGAGGCTGTGTTGTTTGGGGTTATTTCAGCGAATTTTCACAGGCTCTTACTTTAAGATAAAAATTCCAGAGTTCTTTGTAATTCTATCTTTAAAATATGTGAAGACTAAAAAGATAATTCTGAGAAAAAGGGTGCGGTAAAAAAAGGTTATAAAACTTAAAATAAAAATATTAAAAAAATTAAGTAAACACCTTACTAATAAAAAGTAAAACCTGATATAAGTTCAAACTTTTTGCAGTTTTTTAATTAATTTTATTCGTAAATTGTTGAACTTTGTATATAAACCTAAATTTAATTTTGCATTTTATCTTAATTTTATTTTAGAAACTTCAAGAATATTGATTATTGATTATATTTAGTACTATGGCCTAAATATATAGGTATTTGGATAACATCTAAATATAAGCAAAATATTCTATTTGTCTGAGAAGGATTTAGCCCTTTCATGCCCTTTCCATGTGACAATGCAAAAGTTCTCTTCCCACAGTATATACTATATAGTATTATAGTGTCCTTCTTTCAGGAAAGGGTGGAAAACCGGGCTTTTTTTCTTCTAATTAGATCTGACTATTAGATTTTTGCTAAATCCTGAACCCTTCAAAGTTAATTTAAGATCTAGAAAAGATTCTTTCACTATAATAAACACTTTTAATATATAAAAAAATTATAAATCCAGAGATTTCTTAGTTAAAAAAGCCTTAGAAAGTAAGATTTTTATTAATCTCAATTTTTTTATTGATCTTAAAATTTTTATTAATCTTAAGTACTAATTTTGAAATATTATTTGATCATATATTATCTGATCATATATTATTTGCCGTCATTTTTCTCTGAAGCTTATATCTTATTTAGACGATTTAAAGAGAGCAGGATGTTTCTTTTTAAGTATCATGAACATCTCGTCATCTAATTTTGCATTAAGAAGGGTTTTCACTTTAGAAAGCTGATCAATTGACAGATGCTGCGCTTCTTTAAGTTTAGCCTCATTAAGATTAGCCCCTTTAAGATTTGCTCCTTTAAAATTAGCTTTTATAAAATTAACTTTTGCAAGATTGGCTTCTTTAAGATTAGCCCCTTTAAGATTAGTTTTTATGAGTAAAGCTTCCTCAAGATTAGCTCCTTGAAGACTGGAATCTTTAAGTTTAGCTTCTTCAAGATTAGCTTCAATAAGTATAGCTTCTTTAAGATTAGCGTTTTTAATTTTGGCCCCTTCAAGGTTGGCCTTTCTAAGGTCAGCTTTTAAAAGATTGGCTCTTTTAAGATTGGACCCTTGCAGGTCAGCTTCCTTCAGATTTACTTCCTGAAGGTTAGCTTCTTGCAGGTTTGCCTCCTGAAGGTCAGCTTTTTCAAGGTTTGCTTCTTTAAGGTTAGCCTTTTCGAGGTCGGCACCTGTAAGATTAACTCCTTTAAGATTAGCTTTTTCAATGTTAGCTTCTTGAAGATCAGCTCCTTGCAAGTTAGCTCCCTGGAGATTAGCTCCCATAAGATTTGCTCCTTGAAAGTTAACTCCTATAAGGTCAGCTTCCTGAAGATTAACTCCCTGCAGGTTAGCCTCCTGGAGGTCAGCTCCATAAAAGTTAGTTCCTTGAAGATCGGCTCCTGTTAGATTAACTCCGTAAAGGTTAGCCATTTGAAGGACGGTTCCTACAAGGTTTGCTTCTTCAATGTTAGCTTCTTGAAGATCAGCTCCTTGCAAGTTAGCTTCTCGGAGTTTTGCTCTCTGCAGGTTAACTTTTCTAAGTTTAGCGCCCTGGAGATCAGCTTTTTCAAGGCAAGCCTCATTAAGATTAGCTCCATTAAGGTTAGCGCTTATAAGCTTGATTTCCTGCAGGTCGGCTTTATGAAGATCAACGCCCTCAAGCTTAACTCCAATAAGATCAACTGTTTGGAGGTCTTTAATTTCTTGGATATCCATGTATAATCACTAAAATGTGTATTTTAATAAAGATTCGCATTATAAAGTTAATATGCTTAAAACTTAAATAGAAAACATTATGCTTAAAAATGAATTCTACTGTTTCTGTGTTTGATTATTTAATATTATAATCTATGAATATTTAAACTAAAATATATTTACATTATGATATATTTAGACTATGATATATTTAAACAATAATACATTTAAACAATAATATATTTGTAACCTATAATATATTTGACCAGACATACGACTATTGAAATTTTTACTAAATATCATTGTTATAATGAGGTTGTAAACATCAATTCCGACAAAACAGCTATAGGTTACAGTAAAAATAGACCTGAAATATCCTGTTAAAACCCAGAAGAAAACAAAAATAAATTTAAGATTGACAGGTTTTCACATATTCTATCGCATACGTTATTGCAGGCATACCAAAGCTTTTTCCGTAATCCTTATAGCGCAAACAGAATGCTTGAGAGATAATCAAAGGATGTGGCAAAGGCTTGCGGTAGTTTTCAGATATAAATTTATCAAGATCGTCTAAAACATATTTTGGAACCATTGATTGACTCATACTGCGATACCCGATTTTATACTGTTTGATTATAATTAGATTGCTATTTTGCCCTGTGAATCATGTACTAAGAACATATTATTTTTTGTATTCTAATTAAGCACAGTCAATTATATATCTTTTGCATATATTATATATACTATTTAAAAAAGTATTTAGATTATTATGTCTCAATACCATTATAATTTTAATTTAATGAGATTCAAATGGTAAAAACTTCTAAAAACTGTTATGGAAATGAATATAATTTACTAATTTATAAAGTATATATTAAATTCACTATTCTTTCAGGTTCTTTTATGCAAGAAATTGGAATTTGGCATTCCATTTTTAATCAGAATTTTAATACTCTAAAGAGGTTTTTTCCTTAAATTCTCCTTAAATAAATGGGAAAATTAATAATTTTTGAAGCTCCTGTTTAACAAATCTAATATAACGGGTTTAAATTTGCCAAACATTCAGGATATTTAGGGTTTGCATTTTAAATTTAATAAAGGATGTATGGCTTGAGAAATATAACACGTTCGAAGAAAATAATGAGCAAAAAAATCAAGAAAAATCAAGAAAAATTGGATTGGGAAATTTAACTAGACTTCCTTGCAGCATAGAAGAGATAGAAAATACAGATCGTAAATATAAGCAAGTAATAAATATAGATACATAGAAAACAACTAACAGTTTATGTAATTAATTTAATTAAGAATATCCTGATTATAAATTCTGATTTAATTTTAGTTGCGGATGCCCGTATATTTCGGGTTTGATCCAAAAATTTATATTGCAAAAAGGGATTTCAGGAAATAGGAATCATGTTTGAGCTGGCAGGAAGATGGGGTACAATGGTATTCCTCCATGCAATTTAAGAAAAATTTATCGGAGTTTTAAATGCACCTTATTGTAACGGAAAAAAATATAGCAGCAAGGAGGATAGCTGCAATTCTGGCTCCAAAAAGCCCAAAGAAAGATAGGGTCAGCGGAGTGGATGTATACAGGTACGAGCTCGGATCCGGAGAAAATAAGCAGGAAACTGCAGTTGTAGGACTGTCCGGCCATATAGTGGGAATAGATTTTCCCAAAGAGTACAACAACTGGCAGAAAGTAGAAGCTAAAGCCCTTATTGATGCTGAAATCATAACAACTGCTATCAACCGCAAAATAGTAACTGCCCTAAAAGCCCTGGGAAAAGAAGCAGAGAGAGTTACAATTGCCACTGACTATGACAGGGAAGGAGAACTGATAGGAGTTGAAGCCCTGAATATTATAAAGCAGGTAAATCCTGAAGTTCCCTTTGACAGGGTCCGCTACAGTGCAATAACCCCAAAAGCCATAAACAACGCCTTTTCAAACTCAACAAATATTGATTTTAATCTTGCAGATGCCGGGCATTCCAGACAGGTTATTGACCTGGTATGGGGAGCTGCCCTTACTCGCTATATTTCTCTTGCAGCAGGCAGGCTTGGAAAGATGTTCCTTTCTGTTGGAAGAGTTCAGTCCCCTACACTTTCTCTTATAGTCGATAAAGAAAAAGAAAGAAATGAATTTGTATCCACTCCCTACTGGGAAATCGAGGTCGAACTCGAAACCTCTAAAAAAGAGACCTTTTCAGCTCAGCATTCAACCCGCCGCTTCCTGGATAAAAATGAAGCAGCAAAAGCATTTAAGAAACTGGGAAAACAGGCAACCTTAAAGGAAATCGAAAAAGGGAAAAAGACTGACCAGCCTCCTACTCCTTTTAATACCACAGGCTTCATCAGTGCAGCAAATGCCATGGGGCTCAGCCCTGCAAATGCAATGCGCATAGCCGAATCTCTTTACACAAATGGGTATATTTCCTATCCCAGAACCGACAATACAGTTTATCCCGAAAGCCTGGATTTAAGGGTCCAGATCGAGCTTTTTAAGGAAGGCCCCTTTAAAGAGTATGCAAATGCCCTGCTTGAAAAACCCGAACTTACTCCTACGCGCGGGAAAAAAGAAACTACTGATCACCCCCCTATTTTCCCGGCGTCTCTTGCGAAGCAGGCTGACCTGAACGACGACGAATGGAAGGTCTACGAACTTGTAGTCAGGCGCTTTTTTGCAACCTTTGCAGGCCCGAGTGAATGGGAAACCATGCGCTTAAGGCTTGACATAAATGAAGAAGAGTTCAGGGCAAACGGAGCCAGGCTGGTTGAACCTGGCTGGAGATGGTATTATCCTTACAATGCCCCTGAAGACAGGCTTTTCCCGGAACTTCGTGAAGGCGATTCCCTGAAAGTGAAAAACAAGGAAATGCTGGACAAAGAAACTCAGCCTCCGGGCCGTTACGGCCAGGGAAGGCTCATCAATATTATGGAAGAACTCGGCCTTGGCACAAAAGCAACAAGGCACGAAATCATAAGCAAGCTTTATTCCAGAGCCTATATCCACGGAAATCCTGTGCAGCCTACAAATACCTCTTTTGCAGTCATGGATACCCTTGAGAAGTATTCTCCAACGATCACAAAACCTGACATGACAAAGCTGCTAGAAGAAAATATGGACCTGATTGCCGAAGGGAAAATTAAGGAAAATGCTGTCCTTGAAGAGTCAAGGGAAATCTTAAAGCAGGTCTTTTCCGAGCTTGATAAAAACCGGGACAGGATCGTGGAATCCCTGCAGGCAGGCCTGAGAGAAGACAAGATTATAGGCATTTGTTCAGAATGCGGAAGCGAACTTATGATCCGGCGCTCAAAAAGGGGAAGCCGCTTTATAGGCTGCAACAACTACCCGAACTGTAATTTCTCCTTGCCTCTCCCAAAAAGCGGCCAGATTATAGTTACCGACAAATCCTGTGAAGAACACGGCCTGCACCATATCCGAATAATCAATGCAGGAAAGCGAGCCTGGGACCTTGGTTGCCCGCAGTGTAATTTTATTGAATGGCAAAAGGCCCAGAAAGAGGAACAGGCTCTCCAGCCTAAAAAAGAAAGGCCAAAATCCATAAAAGATATCGAAGGCGTTGGAAAAGCGACTGTTGGAAAACTTGAAGAAGCCGGAATAAAAAGTGTCGACGCTTTGATGGGAGCAGACCCTGTCGAGCTTGCAAAACTCATAAAGGTCAGCCCCAAAAAGGTTAGAACCTGGCAGGTTTCATGCGAGAATACAATTGAAGCTGTTGAAAACGCAGAGTCTCTGCAAAATATTGAAAACGTTGGGAATGTTGAAACAGGTTAAAAAATATCTATTGTCATCTTTAAGAAAGTCAAAGTCTTGAAAAAAATTAGTTTCAAGAGACCAAGTTTACGCTTAAGGATTTATTTTGACTTGGAATAGCCCTAAATTTATAATTTTTACTTCTTTTCTTTCCTTTTTTTATCCTTTTTTATCCTTTTTTCTTTTAACTTTGTAGTTTTACAGAAATCTGAAGTAGCTGTTTTAAACCAGCTTTTTTATAAAAATTTATATCTTGTACTTAACTTTGTTATTATTTCGCTATCTCTTAATTAATATCTTGGCTAGAATATTTTCTCTTAAGCCTTTATTTAATGAATTGAGGCTAAATTATATTGAAAATGTTATAAATAAAAACGAAAAGTAATATAAAATAAATGTATTTAATTTTTGATAAAAATTTTCTCTTATAAAAGAGGAAATATTCATTTCCTATACCAGGAATGAATCTGGAAATTAAACTATGTGGGGAATATAATGAAAAATAGCAAAAAGTTGTATCCTATTTTTTTAATATCACTAGCCATGATTTTAATGCTAGTTAGTATCGCAAGCTCAATACCTTTAGAAACTGGACCCAGTGGAGTTGCGGTCTCTCCAGACGGGTCAAAAGTATATGTGGCTAACAGCTACAACCTCACAAATACAGAAGGCAGTGGAAATAATGTTTCTGTAATTAATACAGCTACAAATAGTGTTATTGCCGCGGTAAATGCAGGAACAGGTCCCTTTGGGCTCGCACTTACTCCGGATGGAACAAAACTCTATGTAACGAATTTCTGGAGCAATACTGCCTCTGTAATTGACACAGCAAACAATGCTGTCATGGGAACGGTAAATGTAGGTCAGGGGCCATCCGGAATTGCAGTCAGCCCTGATGGATCAAAAGCCTATGTGGCAAACTGTTTGAATAATACTACATCTGTAATCGATACGACAAACAACAGCGTTATAACTGTGGTGCCTGTAGGAGCCTATCCTTATGGAGTTACAACAAGCCAGGATGGAACAAGAATATACGTAACAAGCGCAATCAACAATAATGTCTCTGTAATTGACTCTGCAAATAACACTGTTATAAGTACGGTAAATTTAGGAAATGACATTTTCGCTTCTGGAAAGTCCAGAGACCTTGTATTTGTCCCGGCACCTGTACAGGAAGCCCTGAAAAAAGTTTCTGACAGTTCACAGGGATCTGGAAATATTACTTCAAATCCAGAGGGAAATACAATACAAACAAATAATAATTCAATTGAACTTTCTGGACAGGGAACGAAAGCCACATCTACATTTAAACTTAAAGAAGGTTTATATAAATTTAATATGCAGCATGATGGTTCGTCTAATTTCATTGTCTGGCTGATAGATGGAAAATCAGGCAAAGAAATTGAGTTGCTTGCTAATGAAATAGGCTCATTCAATGGTTCCCATGCTGTTGGAATCGAGTCTGATGGAGATTACGTTTTAAATATAAATGCAGATGGAAATTGGAAAGTAACGACTGAACAACCAACACAGGCTGCTATTCAGTCAATACCTTTAACCCTGCAGGGCAATGGTCATAAAGCATCTCAAATCTTTTATCTTGAGCCAGGTATGAAAAGGTTTGAAATGAAGCATGCAGGTTCGTCTAATTTCATAATCTGGTTAATGGACGATCAAGGAAATGAAATTGATCTGGTTGCAAATGAGGTTGGAAACTTTAACGGATCTAAAGCTGTTAGTATTACTCAATCCGGGAATTATTTATTAAATATAGATGCAGACGGCAACTGGGAAGTTTCAATTAAATAAATTAATTCGTTTTGTGACCAAAAAATTGTCTCAACAAACAATTAATAATAAAAATAGTAAAGAATAGATTATGTTCGTATTATATAGGACCTATATAAATTGAAAAATCAGTATAATGAAGCATAAATATCTAAAACATATTCAATTTTGATGCCATTATACTTGATTTTATAACTTAAATTTATAAGTCCTATATAATACATACTCACAGATTTTTGTTAAATTTCCAGGTAGCTTTAGTTACTTATGGCTTTTCTTCTTATTTTTGCAGGTTCAGGAGAATAGTAGACGAGATTGCAGTTCCATGCAGTTTATTAAACGTTAAGATCGCTTCAATCCTGGGATTATTTTGTGAACCTTTTTCCGGTACTCCAGGTATTCGTCCCCAAACTGTGCTACCAGCCTTGATTCCCAGTGCAGAGACCCAAGAAACAGATATATGGTGGCAAAAAAGTCTATAATAAACAGATTAACGGTCATAATAGGAGTGAGCCAGATCGAAACAAGGCCAGAGAGCAGAAAAGGATCCCTTATCCATTTATATATGCCCTGAATAATTAAGTGTTCAGATTCAGGAGAATCAGGTCCTGCTAGCTGCGAACTTATCTTGAACCTTGTGCGTGCATCAGTAAAAGCTTTGAAAGTCGCAATTCCGGCAATCAATTGCCCCATTATCATTAACCAGCGCCAGGGTGAAGGTATTTTGTAGAGAACCTTCCCAGGATTTTTATAGAGCGAATAGATAAGAGGCAATATAGTAAGCATAGAGACAATACTGTAGGCCGGCAGATACAATTTGTCTGTCTTCTCACCAAAATGCTGCAAGACGAAACGTTTGAAGGGCAGGCTCGCAGTCAGACTGTGAATACCTGCAAATGCTGCCAGAGAAAGAATAGAGGTAATAACGGATGAAACCAATTCCAATAGCTCCCTTATTTTATTTAAATAGCTTATATCCACACTAATATGAAAAGTTTGCTTATAGCGTCCTGAAAAGGCTAAGAGTCAAGCAGTTTATTTGGAAAATAATATTTGGTAATTAGAGTGTGTCAAACTTTTCTAAATTTCTTATCTCAGACTGATTAAAAGTGTCAAAATCTTTGTGAGATTTTGTTTTTAGACTAATAATTACTCAAAGTATCTCAGGCTGTTCTTCATTCAGTATTTTTGTAACTTTTTTCCGACAATGCAATATGATAATAAATTAAGATTTTATATTCCTAATTTTCTGATTTTTGAACGTTTCTTTAAAAGCCTGAACGTTGACTTCTTTATCAACAAATACCTTCTTTTTTCAAAATGCTTAGAAAGATTATCTACTACCGTCCACCACAGAATGTTTTTAGCCAACTAATTTTTTAGTCGATAATACATTTGATAAACTGTTATTGAAAACCACATATTCACTCAAATTCATGAAATATTTGGGTTCCAAGCTTTTGGATTATGAGAAGACATTTTTTAATTTCTTCTTCCTCAAGTACGTATTTCCTTCCCATTAAATTGTTATACTCAGGTAATTTTTTAGTAAAATTACTATCAATTACACCTGCGTTATGTTCATAAATGTGCCTGACTTGGAACATTTTAAAAATAAAATTAAATTCTTCCCCAGATGTGTAATCAGCAATAGATTTGCCAAATTCACTACAAAGAAATTTGTTTAATTCATCTAGATTTTGGAACAAGTTTTGAGGCTTTGAAGGTATAATTTTATCATATTTTGTTTTTAATCCCTTACCTAATGCATCAAAAGCTGAGACACAACCATTTAAAGCATCTTTTGGTAAATCATTTCTGACAGAAGTATCTAATCCTTCATTTTTGTATAATAACAATTTTTTTAATGAAACCTCAATAGATCTATCAAAAATAATTTTTGCATTTAATTGTCCACAATCGGGACAATTTGAAAAAACACCGTATATTGAAAAGTCTAGGCCACAACTATCACATATTACATCTGTTTCTAATTGTTTTTCTTGATATAATTTTATGTCGAATTTAATGGGGATATTACTTGGTTTAAAGTTTTTAAGCTTACGCTTTAACGATTTTCTAAAGTTTTCCATTTTTGGTGCGAGAACTTCGTTTGCTATAACACTATGCATATATTTAATTTGATCTTGAGTAAAAAAATTATTTGAATCCTCTTTATATCCACAATAAGGACATATTTGATATGTAATTGGCAGACCTGTACCAAATTTTACTTTAAAATATTTTTCACATTCGGGACATTCTCTTCCAATTTTTCCACTTTCATCTGGTGTAAAACCTATTGGCATTGTTATATATTGTGAATTGTCAGTTTGTCTCTCTTTGTCCATAAAATTAGTAATCAATAACAATATAAAACAATTTTCAAAATTAACTTTGTTTTTCTCTTTTTTTGGAGTAAAAAGAGACTGTCGTTAAAGGGCATTTCCATATCAATTCCTAGAATTAAACGAAAAATATCTAATAAAAATTTTTCTAATTAAACATTAGAGTAAATTTGTTTTCAAAAGTCAATCACTCTTAACAGCCATATTTTAGATAAAGTTAATACTGCGGAATCTGGTTTTTAGAATTAGATTAACTTATAAAGAAATTTTACTTACATCCGTTCTTAAATAGATGACTATAAAAGTTAGCTAGAATAAGAATAAACAAGAGATTTATATTCAAGCTCTTATTTGGGTAAATAGCAGATTAAATACTAAACTACAGTTAAAAATATGAGCATAAATAAGTTTGGTCAGATGTTTTGTCGAAGAAAAGAAAATTTTATCCTGTATTCGAATTTCATACTGTTCTAAATAAAATAGGTTGTGGAGTAATTTGGGAAGTACTGAGAAACCACTTGAAAAAAGACAGCAATTATTTAAAGCAAGCTATGAAAAGAAAAAACAAATACTTGAAAAAGAACTTGAGAAAAGAGAACGATTAATACAAACATATCTTATTATTTTTGGCTTGTTTTTGGCTTATGACAAAGAACCGTCACTTCAAGTACATTCGATGAAACTGTTCTTAGGATTTATATTTTTTGCTTTATTATATTATACTGGGCTCACAAAATACACATATTATATGAAGAGTCGGCCAGAAAAATTATTGTTTTATTTTATAAATTTCTCCTCTTTCTGCTGTTCAGTTATTTTCAGTTATACTGTGGTTGATTATATTTATGTGGTAGCTACCGATGGGATTGGTCTTCCATTCCCAAAGGCATTTGTTATCTTTGCGATAGTTTTCGTAACCTGGTTGCCATTATATTTCTCAAATGATCTACAAATTCAATTCTCTGAAATATTCATGCTAGAAGAAGCGAGAATAATATATAACTATTATATTTCAAAAACCAAGAATTATCTTAATTTTTTACTTTATATAACATTAATTTTAATTTTTTCAACCATATGCTACATAATTTTATTTGTAATGTTGAAAACTATAAATGAAAGCTCAAGCTCTAATTTATTTAAGCTTATAATGTTATTACTTGCTTTTAGTTTAAATCTTATATTATTCTCTAAGATTATATCACTTAGAACTAATTGGCAGTCAATAACGTTTTCTATACCTAATAAGAGAATTGAGTTTTTTAAGTATGATCGAGTTATTCCCTGGCGATACATCTTAAAAAAGGGTTATCCCTATATAACCTTCTGTCTATTATTTATTATTTTTTCGTTAACGTATCATCTACTGCGATCCATATGATATTTATGCAGTACAACTCTCAACCTTACACTGGTCAGCAAGTGATAATAATCTATATTTTATACAATATAATCAGCAGTGTGCTGCATTTTGAAGTTTTATTTTCTTTATCACCACAGGTAATTGAAATTTTGCGAAATGACATTTAAGGGATTAATATTAAATTATATTAATAAAATTATCTTCGCAAAATTATTTTATATACTAATAAAGTATGCATTTCTGAGCTAATCTTCTCTGGACACTACAGGAATATTAGGAGTTTGACCGATTTTTGGAAGTGAAATAAAATTAACTACTTTAACTCTTGTTTTAATTTTTGACATTATGTAATCTACATTTACTGTGGCTTCATACTTTATTTGTGGCTGTATCGATTACAGACATATTTTTACTATTTTTACTCACTACATTAAAAATTTTTTCTGTCTACAATCACACAAGTATTTAACAAATATTATAGTAGATATATTGTAGAATAAAAATAGGTTTTAAGGAGATTTTATTCTGGAGCTCAGTTTTAAAGGTGGATGCAGGGAAGTAGGACGTTCGGGTTTGCTTGTGAACGGAGAAATTCTGCTTGACTACGGAATAAAAGTAGGAGATATCCCTCAGTATCCTCTCAACAGTATGGACCCAAAAACCATACTGATTTCACACGGCCACCTTGATCACTGCGGGGCTGCCCCTAACCTGATGTATCAAAACCCTGAAGTTTACATGACTCCACCGACAGCAGATTTTACTGCCCTGCTCGGAAAAGATACGCTTAAACTTGCAGAAAGCAGCCTTTCAGGAGTATCACCTTTTGATCCGGATGATTTGCAAAAGCTCACCAGAATAACCAGAAAAAAAGATTATGGAGAAACTTTCAAAACCCAGGGCTATAAAGCCTGTTTTTATGATGCAGGCCATATTCCAGGCGCAGCAGGAATTTTTCTCGAATCTGAATCAGGGGAAAGCCTATTTTATACAGGCGATTTCAGCCTGACAGAAACCCGGCTTGTGCCAGGAGCATCTGATTTTCCGGAAGCAGACACCCTGATTCTTGAAAGCACATATTTTGGGGAAGACCATATTCCTCGAAAAGAAACCGAAGAAAGGTTTATCGAATCAATCCATGAAACTGTGGACAGGGGAGGGACTGCCCTTATCCCTGCTTTTGCAATAGGCAGGACCCAGGAGGTTCTCATGCTTCTGGACGCGCACGGAATCCAGGCTTATGTGGATGGAATGGGCAGGGATGTTTACAAAATTCTTACAAAATATCCTGAGTACCTGAAAAATCCTGATCTGCTTGACAGGGCTTTTGGCCGTGCATTTTCCGTAAAAGACCAGCAGCGTGAGGCAGTGCTTAAAGAGCCTTCAGTTATTGTAACTACAGCCGGGATGCTGAACGGAGGGCCTGCACTCTATTATCTTGGCAGGCTGTACAAAGATCCGAAATCAAAAATCCTGCTCACAGGCTATCAGGTTGAAGGCACGAATGGCAGGCTGGCTTTAGAACATGGATTCATAGAAACAAGAGATGATGTGCTTAATTTAAAGCCAAAAATAGAGCAGTATGACTTCTCGGCTCACAGCGGAAGCAACGAACTTAAAAAAGTCGTAAAGGATTTCTGCAATAAAGGCACAGAAAGGGTCTTTGTAATGCATGGGGATAAAACCGAATTGTTTGCTGATTGGATTTCGGAAGAAATCGGCGTGGATGCATATGCTCCTGCAAATGGGGAAACTTTCATGTTTTAAAAAAAAGAGTCTGTAAAAAGTCTGTAGAGAGGCTTTTAGAATAGAGAATAAGAATTTTCAAATAACAAATTCAATTGCTTTTCAAGCCTTGTACTCCTAAATACCTGCACTGAAAAACAGATCTTATAAAAATGGAATCTAATAAATAAATAAATAAATAAATAAATAAATAAATAAATAAATAAATAAATTCTATGAAAAATTAATCATATATCAGATATGACAGGAAAGTTGACCTTTTGATGTTATCTGATTAAGAGCCTATCCGAAAAGTAAAATAACTACATTTTAGTGTAATGTTGATTAGTGGCAACACGAAAAAACGGACACGACTACGAGATCCCTGAAGAATTCTGGAATAAAATCAAAC
>JBNAKO010000055.1:0-78860 GCA_049706495.1 Methanosarcina sp.
GAATTATTTAATGCATGTCCAATGTCATTTAATCCGTATCCTGCATTCTTTAAAGATATAGCCAGATTATCGACAGTCATACTGGGTATGAATTCCTTCATGTATTTTGCAATCTCACTGGAACTATATTCTGCCCTTCTTAAGGACGAAACAATTACATCAGGTACACAGCCTACTTTTTGTAAAGCGTTTCCTATTTCGTCTGATCTATAACCTGCCTCCTTTAACGCTACAGCCAGAACCTTGTCAGTTACTCCAGGTATGTTGTCTTTCATAAATTTTGCAGCTTCATCGGCACAATCGTATTCACTCAATTTATCATAAATCAATTTTGCATGACTATCCAATGTCAAAGATTTGATTTCATTGAATTTCTCATCGAAATCGACTACTTTCTCATTCCATTCCTGCTTTTCGTGGAACCATCCATCGAGGTACCCTTTCGTCCAGAGGCATGAGTACTTCAAGTAAAATTCGATCTTTAGTTCTTCAGCGGCAACATTAAATTTTGTGGAGTATTCTTTTTTCCGTAAATCAAGAGCTGTTTCATTAATCGGTATGCCCAAACATTTTCCATTGAGTGAAAGCATTCCGTTTTTACAGATCTTTCCTTCTATTCTAAACACAAAACAAAAACTGACAGAAAACTCCACACAGTCACTGATGCCTTCCACCGCTTTGGCTAATGTTGAAGGTGTTTTTTCGTTGAAACCGTCATCTACCCGGGAGGTATGCACATCGAACTTCTTCTCATCACCCATGAAATCTGCTTGCTCGCATAAAGCGACCCCTATGCTTGCAAGTGTTTGCAGGGAACTAAGGCTGTCGTTTCCAATAACCAGATCACGTATGTCGTACTTACCCGGGTTTACCTTTTGGCTGCAATTCTGATAATCTCCGTTCATAGATTGTGACTCCTTTGTTGCTCATTGTTCCGTTAGTCATACTTTCAGTTCTCCAGAGATTCAATTATCAGTATAAAAATAGAAAAGTATGAATTGGCTAATATAGCGGAACTGTTCGTAAAATTGAAAGTAATTATAAGAACAGGAAAGATAGTCTTGGTATCTATCTTTAAAAAAAGTAATTTCAGCTTTATTGATCTTTTTACAACCTTTCTGCAACTTGCCTTTTGTATTCGTCAAGTTCTTCTGTTGTAAGAAGCTCTTTTGAAATTAGATAAGGGCATAAAGAAAGGAAGTTGATTCCAGAGTTTTTGCTGTGTTTGCATTGATGCGGCTGTGAGTGTAGAGAAGTTCTTAAGAGAGATTTTTATGGATTTTAGAAGTATATCCGGGTGGAGTTTCGTCTGAGAGGGTCATTTAAAGCCTATCCGAAAAGTGGTTACCTGCTATAACTTACATAATATACAACATGCAAAACTGGAACAGATACTCTGATATTATAGACCCAGTGTGACTTTTCAACATGCATTACTGACTTTTCGGATAGGCTCTTAGTCCAACCATTACTACTCACGTAAATCAGTTTGATAAATCTTTGTGGGAAGTAGCCTTTATTCGATAGTATAAATCAAACGGGTATTGGGCTTGCGCCACCCATGCCACTGCTTGGAGGAGAACCGCCACTGTCGTCGTGTGACCGATTAGGGAAGTTAATATCTAGGATGATATATAAGTATGCAAAGAGGCGTTCTTTAAGGGCTGACACAAATTTGGGAACAAGCTTATCGAGAATAGACTTACTCCCGTTCCGATCACGATCTAATAGGATCGCCACACGCGGATCAAAAACAATATTCTCTAGACCGTCCAATAGAGGCAATACTTTGCATAAGATACCATGATATGTGTCTACGCAATATTCCCTATCGCTTTCACCTATGAGATTCCTCACTTCATTGAGGTTATCTATGATATCCTTTTTGACTTTACCGTAAGCTTCCGCATTCATATCTTCGGCTGCTTCCTGATGTAGATCAACCCTAGTTAACTGGCGATGATGTTCGATTTGTTTACATAGTTCTACGATATCGTCGCTAGAAAAAACCTCTCCAAGAATACTTTTTATTTCGTTAAAAAGTTGCGATAAATTGTTGACATAGTCATCCCCTTTAATCTTTTCTAATGAAACGGTGCCACCTTTTTTCTCTCTCCCGGGAATAAACTGAACTGTATCTAATCCGATGAATTGGACACTGAATTGACGACAGGAAACATCAGTGGAGTCTGCTCGGGGTGATAGTAGCAGTGACTTCTTTACTATTATCTCTTTTTGCTCAGATACAGTCCTTTTCGCTTGTTTGCGGTTGTTCGACCATTCATGCTCTTCCAACACGCTTTGGAATTGTGTGGTGTATGCTGTTGCCTTTGCGCCCATATAATCCGCTTCATTCTCCAACCCCTTACTATCATTTACCAGCACACCTCTCATCTGCATAGTCGGTTGTACCCTTCCCTGTTTTTGCTGCACGACATGCCACGCTTCATGAGGCAAATATTTTTCCTGCCCCGGAGCTACATGAATATTCGTCCCTTGAGTATACGCTAACGCCCCTACTTCAGCAGGTTTTGATGAATTATAATGCACTCTCACATCACTCATATCAATTCCAGATAAGCTCTCCACACCAGCCTTAAGGTTATCCGGCATTCCTGTATTACTTTTTCTCATTGTCTGAAGCAGTTCTTCTTCCTCTAACTCTTTTCTCTGGATGCATAAAGGACAGGCTACTTGATCAGACTTGTTTTCAAAAACACCTTGAAGAGGTTTTTCCTCTTCTTTTAATATTTCCCGTCTCTGCACGCATGAAAGACATGTTTCTTCCTCCTCCGGCTTTTGCCTCTGAATTGGCTCCTGTTGACCCATTGGAAGATTCCTGATCTCTGAAAGCAATCGGCCGACTGCCCGATTTCCAATAGTACGCTGGAGCTGTAAAATATCTGCTGAAGTTAGAGATTTTGGATCAATTCTGGCATGCTGGATAATAGCCATTGGGTTTGAGACGGGAATCTGTTTTGAAAGACTTGTTTGCTTATGGATATTTGATTTTGATTCTGATGTTTTCTTTGTTTGCTGGTACTCTGGCACGATTGAACACCTCTGAGGAAGCTGTATACAAGAAACTTTGAAAAATTATTAATTTAATCATAGCCAGTATAAAATACTTTTTATCTATAAGGTCATAAAAACAGATGAATTACGAAAAAGCAAATAACTATTACAAATCGCGATAAATTTATACAATTTTGTAATACTATTTGTTTGATTCTGAGAATCTAACTTGAATGTAATTACTCTCATAAATTTACTCTATAAAGTTATCTTTAATGTCAGATGTTTTGCTTCATATCAAGCAATCTTTTGTTTACTCGATTTTATAATCGCAATCGGTAAAAACTGGCTATGTGTTTGAGCTCAGATTCATTCCATACACCGTGAAATACAAAAACCAATACATATGCGAAAATCAAACATCAGGAAGCTAATTCTATTTTTGGCTAGAATTTTTTGCTATCGATAACCCAATTATTAAATATAAAAATTATAAGGAATACATTGCAAAATAAAATCAAAAAATTCTTAAACCTTTTACTGTAAAAACAAAATTGTTTATAGATAATCTCATCACTAAATAAGCTGATCCCAAAACTCAAAATTACTTCTCTTGATTTTGTATTCCAAAATTTGATTTCATTCGAATACCCCGCAGCTTGCTGCGGGGATGGAATCTTCCCCGATAACCGTTATTAAATAACTGATTTATACTCTTAATACCTTTTTACAGTAGATGGAATTAAGACATGCAAACCATTGCGTTTACAAAATTAGGTATCACATGGTTTTTTGTATGAAGTACCGTAAAAAACTCTTAAATAATGAAATACTTAACTTTTTTAAAAATGTCTGTTCTGAGATTGGTGAAAGATACTGTTTTGAATTTGATGCAATTGGTTGCGATGGTGACCATGTACATCTTTTTGTTGGATCGGAACCCAAGTATTCTCCTTCAAGAGTAATGCAGATCATAAAAAGTATAACCGCGAGAAAAACTTTTAAAGAATATCCTGAAATTAGAAAACAACTTTGGGGTGGTGAGTTGTGGAGTGATGGAGGATACATTGGAACAGTAGGATATGGAACAACTTCAGATATTATTAAAAATTATGTTGAAAATCAAGGAACCAAGGAAGAAAAAGATGCATATAAGCAGATGAAAATAATTGATTTTCAATAATTTACATTAATAAAAACAGCAGAGGCGCACCCCGTTGCTTGCAGCGGGGTGCGCCTCCGCAACTTTGATTTTCAAAATGTATTGGAAAAAATAGGTTTTGGGATAGCCTCAATACATAAATCGAAAACAACTACCTTTAATTTTGTAGCTTTGATCTCCTCCATGAGGGTTTTAACAGATATGATTGGCCTATTTTGTCAGATCTCATGACGACTTCAAATTACCTTTGCTTTTTGTTTATTTCATTTATATTTTAATGTGCACATATAGATATCGGCGTTTCCATTGCGATAATCCTGCCATACTATCCTGTTACCATTGATAGAAGGGAAATACTGATCTGATGAATCGTTGGTGATCTGAGTTTGCTTTTTGGTGGATATATCGTACATGTAAATATCCCAGTTCCCATTACGAAGATCCTCCCACACTACTCTGTTGCCATAGATAACAGGGCGATGTTGATCCGTTGAATCATTGGTAATCTGAGTTTCCTTTTTAGTGGAGATATCGTACATGTAGATTTCGGGAGTTCCACTGCGATAATCTTCCCACACTACTCTATTACCATAGATCTTAGGGCTTTCAGATCCTGTAGAGGTGATTTGAGTTTCTTTTTTGGTAGAGAAGTCATACATGAAAATACCCTTGTTCCATTCCATCCACACCACTCTATTGCCATAGATAGCAGGAGTAAATGCTGATTCGCTGGTTGTAAATTGAGTTACTTTTTTGGCAGAAATGTCATACATGTAGATAGATGAAACTCCATATGGTTGATCTTCTGAAGTTACATCCGGAGTTACTGCCCAAACTATTTTGTTTTTATAGATAGCAGGACTATTTGCACATACATTTCTGGTTATCCTGGTTTGCTTTTTAGTTGAGAGATCTTGCAGGTAAATATCGGTTTTAAAGGGTCCTCCTCCATTACGACGATCCTCCCACACTGCTTTGTTTCCATAAATATCAGGGTTCATTTGATCTGATTTATTTGTGGTACTTATTTGCTTTTTAGTTGAGAGATCGTATATGAAGATATCATAATTCCCATTACGGTCATCCTGCCATACTATCTTATTACCGTAGATAACAGGAATCTCTGAATCTAGTGTATTGGTGGTGATCCTAGTTTCGGTGATAGTGAGGGACTTACTTTGTGTAGCAACTGCAGAAGCCACAGATGAAACAAGAATTAAAAATAAAATCAGAGCTACTGAAACTGAAGCTGCTGAATGTAATTTTTTCTCAACTTTCATATATCTAACTCCTTAACACTTATTTATTTTTCATATAAAAAATGTTAATAACCTTAACTTATTTACATTTAAAAACATTGTCTTTTTTTGTTCAAGATTTAATAAAAACTGATAAATAAAATAGTAAAATTACTTGATTTTTGGGAATTCTATAGAGTCTATTTCATTAACTTTTGTTAACAAAGTCTATGTTTAATTATTAAAATATTAATATGTTTATTAATACTTGTGTTATAAATATTCAATAAAAAATATGCATTGAAGCCCACTTCAAATTGTTACAATGGAAAAACACCTTTTGAATTTACTACTGGGGGTAGTACCAGCGTAGCTGTCAAAACCCGCAAAGTAGATGGAACCAAATTTGAATCGGCTCAGTAACCCTTGTTTTGAATCGCAAAAACTCGGGATTTTCTGAATATTATAGTTTGAAATCTTATTTTTCCGTAATGATTTTATCAGATAGCGTTGGCCTACTTTGCACTTCATGACACCTACGCTGATATTACCTCTACTTCACTTAAAGTAATGTAGGCGAACCATAAAAGATTGAATATACAATAGAGGATGTAAGAAACTTTGCTGAAGATCTTGGCGAAGTTTTTGCCTGAGAGTTACGGAGGATAGTATAAGAGAGTTTGACAAAGACGGATATAATAAAGAGTGGCGAAGCTCTTACCCAAGCCAAAAGCCTCAAGGGCGGGTTGATTATGAATTTTATTTTAGCTAGGGGAAGATTTAGGAAAATATGGGATTTTCACGCTCAATTACCAACTAGAGATCCAGTTGTTCCCCCATGAATCTTTTTATAATGTGTTAAAAACTTGTCATATTTAAACCATTTCTCTCTTTCGAGGATTATATTTTTCTCTAACTTCCTTAACGATACGATCTCGATCTTTATCAGTGCCTTCAAGCCCGTGCTCAATGGCTTTATCCTGGACAGATCTAATTTGTTGAGGCAGAGATTCTATATCTTTTTTAATTTCGTTAAGGTAATCTACGCGTTCACTCACATTTCTGAGTACGCTTAAACATTGTAAGAATTTTCTTAGATTATCCTTCCTGTTTCCTACTGCTTTTTCGTCTTCTTCAGGAAGAAAGCGGAGATAATTGATCTTTCCATATATTTCTAATGGAGTAAGACAAGTTTTATAACCGCACTTTGCCAAGTTATAATAAATTAACCATATTGTTCTACGATGGTTACCGTCTTTGTAATTTTGCTGATCCAAGATATCTAAATTATCAGCAGCTTTAGTAAGGGCAACATTTACCGAAGTATATTCCAGATAATCTGGTAGATCTCTTGTCTCCATCTGCGGAGCCATCGGTTTTTCGACACCCTTCATCATTAATTGAATTATCGAACCAGGATTTGTTTGCATCTGGACAGGATATACCTGTTTAGTCGATGAAGTATTCCTGACCTCTGAAAGCAATTTGCCTACAGCTCTATTTCCAATAATGCTATGAAGTTTCAAAACGTCAGCAGGCGTGAGAGATTTAGGATTTATTCTAGCTCGTTGGATAATGGAGGTGGAATTTGATACAGAATTCTGGTATCCTTGCTTTTGAAAAGTAGAATCTGGTTTTCTGGACTGCTGCATTTGCTGGTATTCAGACATAATTAAACTCCTTCTGATGATTCAATAGTTGAGCGAAAATTAAGCAACCAGATTCACATCGAGCTCCCTGGTGGCTGAACAGACTTCCTCCTGTCTGGTTGCGATTTTAAGGGCTTCGCCTGATCTGATTACAGATTTGAGCTCTTCTACAGAAGAAATATATTTCTGGAGGGTTTCTTTGGTTGCAAGGTCTTTTATTTCCTTTGCAAAGGTTTCAAATAATTCAAGGTTTTCTTCTATAAACTGTATAAATTTGTTGTCTTCTTCGTGGAGTTTTTTGTTTAGAGCATTTTCATATTTCTCTGAGATTTGTTTGGCAGTTCTATTTTCGAAGAGGTCGGCAGCATTTTCAAAGTTAACTTTGGTGCATTTCAGGGCTCTGCACATTGGAATGGACGGGTCGAGTTTCTCGGCAAAGAAACAGAGTTCTTTCTGTTTTTCAGCGATGTCGTGGGCGTTCTTTGATTTAATCGCGTCCGCCAGTTCGTTTACAACTGCAATGTAATTGGTCAGTTCTTCTTTAATGGCAAGACTTTCTATTTCTTCCGGAAGGGCTCTCAGCAAATAAATCTCGTTTTCCATGAATTCTACAAACTCTTTTTCATTTTCATATAGCCTGCTGTTTACAGCTCTTTCAAAGTCTAATGAAAGTGTATCTGCGATATCGCTCTCGAGTTTCCTGGAAACTGCCCTGTAGATGTCCATAGCACATTTCAGTGCCCTGTGCATGGATTTATTAATCGAGTCATCGCTGACAGCAAGGTTCTGAGCTTGAGAACAGATTTCCTGCTGCCTGGCAGCGGTTTCGAGAGCATCGTTCAAATCAATCGAATCAGCCAGCTGTTCTACAGAGAAATTATAGTTATTAAGGCTGCCTTCAGTAGCTTTGACCTTCAGTTCCTTTGAAAGTAATCTGAGCATTTCGAGGTGTTCTTCCATGAATTTTATGAACTTATCCCTATCCTCATAAACCCTGCTGTCGACTGCTTTTTCGAAATTAAAAGATATTTTGCGGGCAGTCTCGCTTTTAAATAACTCGGCGACTTTTCTAAAGCTCAGTGCAGTACAGTTCAGTGCTTTGTACATGAGGTTATCAACAACAAGCCTCAGTTCAAGGTTGGAACCTCTTAAACGATTACAAGAAAGGTTTGTGGGGTTATTAACAGTAAGCTTCAGTTCAAGAGCATAAAAACGACTTCGTCCTGCTGAGTAGCAACTTTGAGGGGGATGCCTTCAGCAATCGTTTTTTGAAGGGCTTCTAAAGAGTTTTCGAAATCTATGAGACCTCCTTCCTCGGCAAGTTCACGGATTTCTCCTGCAAATTCCTTGATCGGGCTTTGCATGCTGTCTATAAATTTGATGAAATCTTTTTCCTTCTCGTACAGCTTCTTTCCGATTGCTTTTTTGAAGCTCAGCGAGATATCAAAACTCCTGTCATTTTTAAACTCTTCGGCTACTTTCTTAAAACTGTTAGCTGAGCATTTCAGAGCCCTTTCCCTTACGTACATGGAGAGAATTCCAAGCTGCTCCTGAAGGCCTGCTGATAGTTTGTTATAATCCACAGAATTATCTTCGAGCATGTGCACGTGGTCCGCACGGGCATACATGGTTGAAGTGCCCACAAGGTTCTCTGTGCCTATGCTGTTTATCTTAGTTTCAGAAGGCTGGATCACTAACCCTAGAATACAATCAAATTTTATGGAATTGTTATTTTCATCAGGGGTTATTTTTATATTCATACCTTCAATCAGATCTATGTCTCCTCCAGGATTGCTAACCCCATCCACACTTTTAAGTGCCCCGATCTGGCTAATGGTTACTTCATGCGGATTGTCAGTTCTCGCTGAATGAGTCTCTCCTATAATGATAGTATTATTCATATCATCTGCACTGATAGAAATTGAGTTATCTGGGATGAGGTTTATATTCCCTCCAGGATTGCTTACTCCTTCAATACTAACCAGTGCTCCTGCCTTGGCAGCAGTAACTTTTTGTGAATTGTCGGTTCTCACGAATGAGCATCTCCCACAAGAGTTTGAATGAGTATTGTTAAGAACAAGTTTTTGGAATTATTTTTAACAAGGTCCATATTTCATCCAATTGATTACACTGCAACTAATTTCATTACCTCCATTTAGAGTTAAAATTATTTTTTATCTATTCAAAAAAATGTTCTGTATTTCTGTCAATATTCTACAAATAAATCGTTAGAAATCGGAGCAGGTAGGGAAAAATGCATTTTTTATTTGATTCTTGAGAAAAAAGAAAAAGTGAAGAGTTTCTCAAGTCAAATTATTTGTATCATCTCACAATCACGATGAAGCTGTTTACTGTTGTTGGTGTAAAAATAACCATATTTGCGTTGCCAAGCGGTGTATGAAAACGTGGTGAGCATGATCATCTGGCCAACCATTTCCTTTAGCCCAATCATCATAACCTATATCATCTATTTGATCCAATCCTTCTATAAATAAATACTTCCGTTGAATATCTCCTTCATATGCCCAAGCACCCGTTTTAGATTTTCCTCCTAATAGTCCATTATCACCTTTTAAATTTCCTGTTGTTAATAAACTTGGTTCTTTCAGTTCATTCATTCGGATGAAAACTTTTACTACATTTCCTCTTACTTCTATTCCTTTTGCGCCATCAAGCCCTTTGCTTGATCTATCCCACATAAATACATGTTTATGATGTTCTAATTTTTTACTTCCCCCAGCAAGTTCAATGTGCAAATGCTCTGCTGTCTTCAAACCTTGGTTATTCAAGGATTCCATAACCAAGAGTATTCCTTTTTCTTCCTTATCTACAGCCATGTGAATGTATTCGGGTACTAACTGAACAACATTTTTAGAAACTTCAAATGTATTTTTTTTCTTTTTTTGAGTGGTTGGATTTTGAGAAAAAGATATGTTCTTATAATCACCAAATTCAAACGCTTTTGTTCCCATCAAATTAGCTTCAACTTCTAATCTCTTATCGTTATTTACCCCCACTCCTTTATACTGCATGCTAGGCCGTACTCTCCCCTGTGCCTGCTGCACCACATGCCAAGCCTCATGTGGCAAATGCTTCTCCTGTCCCGGAGCTACATGAATATTTGTCCCCTGTGTGTATGCTAAAGCTCCTACTTCAGCAGGTTTTGACGAATTATAGTGTACTCTAACATCGCTCATATCTATTCCCGACAAATTCTCCACACCAGCCTTTAAGTTATCCGGCAGTCCAGTATTGTTCTCTCTTTTTGTCTGAAGAGGTTCTTCCTCCTCCGATTCTTTCTTCTGTATGCATGAAGGGCAGGCTGCTTGCTCAGGTTTGTTTTCAAAAACGCCTTGAGTAGGTTTTTCCTCTTCTTCTAGTGTTTCCTGTCTCTGCACACATGAAGGACATGTTTCTTTCTCCTCCAACTTTTGCCGCTGAATCGGAAGTTGTTGAAACGTTGAAGGGTTTCTGATCTCTGACAGCAGCCTGCCTACAGCCCTGTTTCCAATGGTTCGTTGGAGTTGAAAAATATCCGCTGAAGTTAAAGAATTTGGATTAATTCTGGCACGCTGGATTATATCTAGAGGGTGTGCTGCAGGAATCTGGGTTATGAGAGTGGATCTTCTTTGAGGAAAGGATTCCTGGCTTTTGGGTTGTTGAATTTGTTGGTGCTCAGCCATGATTAAACTCCCCTTAAAGGCGATTGAAGTATTAAAAAATTCTTCAAAAACTTAAGAATGTATTTATCAGAGCTTAATCTGCTATTGTTTTTAGTTAGGTGCCCTCAAATTAACAGTCAGAAGAGTATGAATATGAGGAATACTACTGAAATTTGCAGCAGAAAGTCGGTTCAGTGCTGGATAGTACCTATGAACTGTCCTAAAGCCTTGGGAAGATTTCCTACAGTTACATTGGCTATAATAGTGTTTGTATCTACTTCAATTACAGAAGTAGTGTTCTCGTGGTCGTTCGTCACATATACATATTTTCCATCAGGAGTAACTGAAACTCCGTAAGGACTTTTCCTGACATTTATAGTCTCTTGGATAGTATTATTTGTTGTATTAATTACAGAGACATTATTACTGTTAAAGTTCGCAACATAGACTTTCCTTCCATCCGGAGTAACTGCAATTCCCTTAGGATTATCTCCTACAGGCACAGCTGTAACTTTTCTTGTTGCTATGTCGATTACAGAAACATTGTCGGTACTTCCACTCGTCGCATATACCTTTGTTCCATCAGGGGTGACTGCAACCCCAGCGGGGGATTCATTTCCTACAGATATGTTGGTTATAACGGTATCTGTAGAGGTATTAATTACATAGACAATTTTGTCTTTTTCACAAGTCACATAAACCTCAACTCCATTTGGAGAGATTACAGCTCCAAACGGTTTCTTTCCTACGATTACTGTAGCTGTAACAGTGTTGTTTATTGTGTTAATTATAGAGACACTACTACTGTTGTAGTTCGTAACGTATACTTTTTTTCCGTCAGGGGTGACTGCAACTCCATATGGACCTGATCCTACTTTTACCGTGGCTGTAACAGTATTATTGGATGTATCAATTACAGAGGTAGTGTTGCTGCCTACGTTTGCTACATATACCCTTGTTCCATTGGGGGAAACTGCAATTCCGTGAGGACGATTACCTACGGGGACTGTGTCCACAACCTTATTTGTTGCAGTGTCAATTACGGAAACTGTATCATTGCCTTCATTTGTAATATACGCATAAACAGGAAATACCGTTATTGTAGCTTCTTTTGAATCCATGCCTTTTAGATTAGTTACGGTCAGATTTACAGTGTAGTTTCCTGCTGAATAGTAAGTATGCACTGGGTTTTTGTCAGTTGAGTTCGTTCCATCTCCAAAATTCCATTTCAGTTCAGCTACATTTTTAGAGAGGTCTGTGAACTGCACAGATAGAGGAGCATTACCCTCAGTAACATTACATGTAAAATTTGCACTAGGTAGTGTAATAATGATGGCAGCAGCGGTCAATACTGTCACACTGGCTGTAACCGCGACAATTGTTTTAGAGGCTGGCAATATCAGGGTATTTATTGGGTTATTGAAATAACTTGTAGTTTCATAAATCGACTCTAATTTTCCTATCAAAGATCCTGTTCCCTTTGATGATGACAGATCAAGTATAGATTTTGCTGAGTTTTCCAGTGTATTTTTGAAAAAAGAACTTTTATCTAAATATTGCATGATCTGATCATCCGACATTTTTCTAATCCTGGATTCGAGTAGCTTCTTCTTTCCTTTTGAGAGATTTTTTATCATCCTTTTAGTTGATTCTCTGACTATGTTGCTGACAAAGACCAGAATGAAAATTTTTACGAAAACCTTTACATCCTGCTTAATGTCACTCATGGTCAACCTTCTTGCTGGTGATTTTGCTGTCGATCTCTTTACAGATCCTCATCCTGCATGCTTTCAGATTTTCATCCAGGTCTCTGTTAAACTCATCCTGCAAGGAGCCAAAAAAAATCTTGAATATCATATCTTTAGGAAGGTTTTTCTTCACACCCCCGCAGGCACTGCCAATGCACTCCCTTACTCTTTCAACAGACGCATCCACACGATTTTTCAATTTGGAAGCAGATACTTCATCCAGCTCAAAGTCAGCATTCTTTATTTCCTCAACCGCCTTACTGCATGCCTCCTCCATTTTCTTCTTAAAAGAAGGAGAGACCTTTTCGTTGTACTCGTCACTGACTGCCTTCCTGACCGTTATCTCTATAGCCTCATCAGAAGCAATTTTAAAGGCTATTTTCAGGATCTCTTCCGTGCTTTTAACGTCAATGTTATCAAAACCCGTATCCCTGCACTCCTTTATGCCGGCTATAAAGCCCTGCTTAATGCCTTCGGTGAGCCCCTCGTTGAAACCCTCATCGATGCCTTCTTGAATTTCTTTGGACATCGTTTCGTAGCTGCCGCAATAATCGTTTAAAGAAATCTCTATTTCAGTCAAGTATAACCTCATGTTAAAAAACTGGAATTAATTCAAGAATATCTCGAATGTGGAGAAGTTACTAACACTATTGAAAACCAAGAAAAATTAATAGTTAAAAATCAGGCAGAATAAGTTTTTAATTAGGGATGAGTTAGAAAATTTGATGTTAAAAGTTGTTGATTTCAGTTTAACCACGCAGGTTCTATACCATATAAATTCACAAATTAATTAGAATTTAAAAATTAGTCAGTTTATTACTTAATGGTTTAGATTTTCCATCTATTTTATGGCCCCACAGGTATTTCTTGCCTTTGACCAATTTGTTCTTGCACCTCTCCAGTATTGCTTTCAGTTGCAATCAGTTCCTCAAGTACCTGGATAGCACCACTTATGCGAAGCAGAGTATCTCTAAGGTTTGCCTGCTTGCTTTCAAGCTCAGCCATCATTTTCTGACCAGATTCGAATTGATCTTTGAGTTCTTTGAGACACTGTTCTAATTTTTGTTTCACAATAAGCTCTCCTTAACTTGAAAACACAAATATGTCAATAATGCCTTTTCCTAATTCAAGTGTTCCAATGGCTTTTCCTATAATTGTTCCTGAAATGAAGAATTCTCTACCTTTTATAGGACTGGCCTTCATGGCATGGCCTGGTGTAGAAGAGCTCGTTAATAAATCGCCCGTTTTTATCGATCCATTTTCGTCCACCACTTTGCAGGGAACACGCCCGCATAAAGCAACTGGAAATAGATTTGTTTCTTTTGCATCCTCTTTTTCATTTAATAAAAATCCAGGCTTAGTCGACACAACTCCGAGTACCATAGGATCATTTGGTTTTTCAGATATTACAATTTTTTCTTTATCCTGAGCCAGGCAAATAACATCTCCAGACTCAAGATTCATGTCTGAAGGATAGTTTTCAGCAAGGTCACTGGAGTTATTCTTAACTGTACCTTGAGCATAGAGGTTGCCACTACTATCCCATTTGAGGGCGATTTTTGTTCCACCATGAAAGCCCAATGCTCCACCAGTCCAACCAAATAGGATAGGCCCATCGACATTTTGCAAATATTTAATACCATGATTAGTGTCTGTGGCTCCTCTAAGCCAGATATTTCTATCGTTGATCCTGATATCCCCATTAACATCCAGCCTAGCATTGGGACTACCCGTCCCGATGCCGACGTTTCCATCGCTACCTCTTATAAAGAACCGTGATAGGGGACTGATATCGCCTTTTTCAGTTGTATTGCCATCTGATGCATAAAAATGGATATTACCCCAAGTAGCACGCATTCCGGCATATCCATAGTTTGCGGTATGAGTACCAGCGGTTTTTAATTGATCTTTTGAATCAATATAGATGTTAGTGCCAAAAACGCCGTTCCCGCCACCTGAACCTGAAACTAATCCACCATATTCACTCTGAGCCATTATTGTTGGCTTGTCTGTCGCTTCCACATGTAACCTCGCGCGTGGTTTGTCTGTCCCAATGCTAGCGTTGCCTGTTACAGATAGGCTTTCTAACTCACTATCTTTGGCTTTAACATCCCCATTAATTTCTAACGTAGCTGATTGATTAAATGTTCCGACAATTGCTTTATTATTGATGCATCTTAGAGCAGGTCCTATTTCTTTTCGCTCATCTTCCTTCAAATATTGTCCATCAGTTTTCCATTCACCATTTGGAACAGTAACTTTCACAAGAATTATTTCCTTTTCTTTGTCAATTGAGGATGTGGATGATTTTATTTCGATTATTGGCCTCTCTATCAGGTGAATCTCCTGTCCTCCCTTGCTCTCATCTTTGTCACCTTTGACTTCGTTATATTTTATGATTAGATAGTAATCTCCAGGGCCTTCCTTAGAGAAATCCACCTCTCTATCTGAAGTGAGGATCATTTCGACTCCATGCCAGTTATCCTCCCCTTTTGAGAGAGCAACACCGGAGGTTACTCTATATTTCTTACCTTCAGAAGGTTCCACCTTTAGCCCTTCAAGAACTCCGAATACTTTGTTTAAACTCCAGTTCATCAAACGGCGCATCTTGATGCTATAATCCTGGTCTGTTGTAAAATCCTCTTCTTTTAAGAACAGGCCGTTGTAATAGTTCATCCTTTTAATTTCATTTACCACAAATATCTCTCCTTTAAGTAATATTAAAAATGTTAAAAATGTACTGGGTAAAAATCGAAAAATTATTAGCTAAAAAAGAATACAAAACAAATTAGAGTAAAAATGAGGCCTAAATTGCAGTCCCACTTATGTCACTCAACACTAATTTCGGTAAATGTTCCTCCAACAAGAGTATTTCTACCGACCGTTGAACCTTCTTTAATGCCTATCTGTAGTGTAGGAGTACTGACCTTTAAGAGGTAGCTTGTATGGACCGGCTTTTCAGAATCAAGCAGAATCTTTAAATTTTTTAGAAATCTGGTTTGCTCTTCTTTCTGGATTTTTGGAAATGTGACTTTTACCGTGAAAACATATGGTATCATACCGCCTTTTATCAAAGTATTTACTCCTACCTGTGAACTGCCTACCTGGAAAGTTCCCTCCGTTTCAGAAACCTTAACATCTCCTCCCACATAAATACGGAGAAACTCCTCAATTCCTTTTTTTGTACCACGCATCCTGTAAATAGGAATTATTCTGGCAATAGCTTCTCTCTTTCTCTCAAGCGTCCAGTCCTCTTTCAGGACAAGAGCCATCCAGCTCGCAAGCCATGTTAAAAATTCATCCAGAAAATCATTTGTCTGCTCCCCTCTCCAGCTTTTTGATCCAAAATATCTTTGAATACTGTCTAATTGCTGTTCCTCAAGAGGAGGCAGAAACTTTCCATTTGTCCTTTCAAACAGAAAAGAAAAACGAGGATGGAAAAGTTCAGGAACAATATCGAGAATTTCTCCAAATCCTTTTTGCCCTTCCAGTTTTCCGTCATTGATTCCGCTCAATATTTTTTCGAAGATCTTGAGGTAGCTTCTTATAAAAGAACCTTTACCTTCTAGCCCACTGTCATAAAAAATCGCAGGGAGAAGCCTAATGTATCTTTCTGGATCTGGATCCGTCATCATTTACCCTCTTTCTTTACATTCTGCGTTACGTTCACTGTAGGAACAAAAAAACCACCTGTTTCTTTGACTTTCAGGTCTTTGTCTCCATCAAAGATCAAAGATATCATTATTTCTACACCTTCAGTCTCCTCTACAAGCTGAGCGACTTTGTACACTGTAAGCGATTTTCCATAAGGCCAGCCTTTGCCTTCAGGTCCGCCGACAAAAGGATCCAGGTAATTTCTAATTCCATTTATCACATCTTCTGCCACATTTTCAAATCTCATATGAGGGCTAGAGAGAATTTCTATATCTATCTTGACAGGTGAAAAAACAGGTATTTTTACCTTAATTACTGTTCCTATAAGTTTTCTTGGGCTAAGGTAATCTGTAACCTGGTCGGTAAGTACTTTATATCTGGCTTCTTTTTCGGTTTTAGGAAGTTTTTCATCTTCATACTTAGTCAGGTCTTCATACTCAGCCCAGTTGTCAGGAACTATAATGATCTCAACTTTTGTTCCTTTAGAAGAAACAATGGCTCTTTTTACTTTTGGAGATGAATCATTCTGATCAGTAGCCTCAATTGCAAGGCTACAAAAATCTTCTTCCGTTACAGCCCTGAAGCGAGAACTCAAAAAAACAAGAACCGCTGCTTTTATTTCTTCAACCGTTTTTTCTTTTCCATCTTCTACTTCTTTAAGTAAAGTTAAAATTTTTTTATGAGAATGGTCAAGATCCGATTTTTGGTCAAGGTCTAATTTTTTTAGCAAGTTATCTACATCTTCGGAACCAGCTGCGCCAGCTACCAATCTTAAGAAAGTTATGTACGTTTCCTCAGGAATTCTATCAATCCTATAAAGAGTTGTATCCGCTATCCAGGCAAGCATTTCAAGTATAGTAATTCCCGGGTCGGAGGGATTGTGGTTAGTCCACTTGTCTGTATATTTTGGAATAGCTGCAAGCATCTCATCAGAAATATCATTGAATTTTTTTGTATAAAGGTTAGGCAGTGGAATTGACATATTTACTCTCCATAATTAACTTCTATATTGCCAGGTGAGGGCAGAGAGTTCGGTTTTATCTGCATGCGGCTCATTCCAGAAATATTTTCATTTCCTTTCGTTATGGAGATTTCCGTGACGTAATCTACACCTTCAAGGTCTTCGACCACAGAAGCCATTTCCGAGACATATATATCCTGTCCAAAATCCCACCCTTCTCCTCTTTGGCCGCCTTTCAGAGGATGCAGGAATTGTTTAACCCTTTCAGCTATTCTTTCAGCAATGAACTTACTTTGAGCTAAAGAAACAGGTTTGAATTTAATTTTAACACCAATAGTTTCATACTCTGGATCCAGCACAAATATTCTGTCAGAGAGTGTAACCAGAGATCTTTCCTTTAGATATCTTTCAATCAAATCCAGAAAACCGGCTTCTGAAAAAGTAACCTCTCCTTCAGATTTGGGAACGATAAAAATCTTTATGTCTCCGTCTTCTGCTACGCATTTCGCCTTTGCAACGTACTGAGACGCTTCATAACAAAGCCACTCAAAATCTTCCTTTGTGACCGCTCGCCCTCCATTTTTCAGCGTAAAAGGACCGCGGCTGATTACACAATCAATATTCTCAGGATCCATGCCCCCCGAAGCTGGGACCCTATTTATTACACTTTCAATGTAAGGTATCGTTGTCTTTAAAGACGTAAGAGTTCCTGCAGTTACATCCCCGCGTTTTCCCCCTCCGCTTTGATACTTTCTTGCGACAATATTGTTTTTCCCCCTGGGAGGTATCATCCCACGAACACCATTCCCGAAAGTTATCTTTCCATTCGTCCGGTCCAGCATGTAGTGCCTGCTTAAAGAATCTGAGAGAGCAAAGTCCCTGGTTTCACTCCATACAACCCATATTTCTTTTACCTCCTCGCTTTCTTTCTCTGTCCTCAATACCTCTCTGCCGCTTTCAATCTCAGTAGTTCTTAACTCATCTCTGGATGGGATCGTCGGTTCTTTTACCTCAATTATTTGCCCCTTAAGTACAGGCTTTTTTGAAAAACTGAGAGTAAGGTCAGGTTCTCCATTTCCGGAACCTAAGACTTCGTTCTCAACGGTTATGTTATTTAATGCCCATACAGTATTCGGAAATACACCAATTATTTTTGGGCAGGAAACCCGTTTTGAGTCTCTAACCCTAGCTCTGATCCAGTACAGTTCTTTACCAAATTCAAAACTTTTTTGTATGTCCGAAGGAGCATGAAAACTTACAATACCTCCTCTCCTGAAGAAACCTGTCTCATCTTCAACTTTAAACTCTTTCCATGTACCATCTCTTCTGGAATACTCCCATGAAAGGTTAATCTCATCTCTTTTCTGAGTAGAAATTAGGTAGCCGGGCTCTTCTGTGAAAATTTCTTTTTTTTCTTTGCTGTGAAACTGTTCTTTCAATGCAAATAATAGAGTAATAGCTTCAGAGGCTATGTTCTTCTTAAAACCAAGATAAAGAGCAGGCGCTCCCCTATGTGGAATAAAAGGAGTAAAATAAGTTAGAGAGTTTTTTTCAGGACTTTTTTCAATCGTGAAATCCAGAAACTGGAAAATGTTATAAGTTTTTCTTCTGGAAATATCTTTGTTTTCACAATTATACGAAATTTTTATTGCCTTTATAAAGGGAGGATTAAAACTTGCTTCATTATACTTAAATCCAAAGGCGATTCCTTTATCTGTAAAAAACTCATTTAACTTATTTTTAGTTTTGTCATCATTATTACCAAGAGCAACAAGAAGATCTTTTACAATAGTTTCATTATCCTTTTGTTCAAAGCTTCCAGCTTCCCCATAGTCTCCAGATTTAAGCTTGACTCGTATCCATCTGCTTGGCTGGGCATTAATTTCAACGATGGGTATTGAAGGGCAGGTAAATGTTATCAAACCAGAAGATAGGAAATTAGAAGTATTATCTTTAATTTCCAGAAGTTTCCATTCGTTGCCATCCCAGTACTCCCAGATGAGATTAACTGTTTTTTTGAGCTTTTCTTCAGCATTTATATTGAGGCTTATGGAAGCTCCTATTTTTGAAAAGACCTCTTCTGAACCAATGTAAAAAGTATCTCCAATCTTTGGCTCTTCCCCAAAAGGATAAAATCCCTTTTTGAGATCCAAAGGAGCACTGTTGAAAATGACTATATCAGGAAAAATCCCATCAACTTTTATGCTTGTGGTAATTCTTGAGATTTCAGGCAAATTTTTTGGATCGTTGATTTTTTTCTTCTCTGCTGGTCTTACACTAAGCCAGAAACTGCTAACCCCGTTAACTGTAGCCTTATCCAGCTTCGGTATGCTGAGGGATACTTCGAGACTGGTAGAACTCTCAGTGGTTTCTGTTATATTAATAGGATTATTATTCCCATCGGCCCAGCAGTTAAAACATTCTTCAGATAGATTTTTCCCATCAAATTTAATTTTTACCTCGGTTTTTTTTCTTATGTCCAGAAGAATATCGTCTCCCAGATAGAATATATGATCAAGTTTTTTTCCGTAATTTTCTTCGCCCCCAAAAATACTGAATCCATCTTCCTTACCAGAAAGAGCTTCTTTATGCTCGACATACTTATCTTCCCAGGGATTTAAAGAAAAAACAGATTCAAGACCAGTAGCCACAACACTTAGATCCTGTGATGTTTCAAAAACAATAGAAGGATCCTTTGAAGAAGCTGCAGATGTTTTTGCAGGCACATAAGAGCCTGAAGAGCCTTCTGAGAGAGAAAAAGTTAACGGAACTCTCGCCGGATTAGACGGTAGAAGCTGCAGCCCTATGAAATCAAGAAAAGCCAGCCGATACTTATCAGGAATTTTATTCGTCTGAGTCAGCAAAAGTTCTGTCATTTCCGAAAAAAGCTTGAGAATTACCAGTGCCGGATCGTCAGGATCAAAATACTTGTTGCTGTTATCAGGTATTTCTAACTCGGGGAGATAAGATCTCGCCAGTTCCAGAGCTTCTTTGTAAATATCGGAGGATGTTTGGCTGCGCAGGATAGGTGTTTTTGTTTCCATTTATCCTCTCTCCAGATAAAACGGATATACAAGGTTGTACCTATTGTTTGTTGATATAACCCTGTACTCGACCTCAATTTTCAACTTATTACCCTCTTCAGTATCGGGATTGGCATCAACTTTAACCAGTTCAATTCTTGGCTCCCATTCTTTGAGAGCCTCTTCAACGTAGAATATCGCAAGTGAAGCCGTTGACATATCATTCTTGGCAAATACAAGCTCTGAGAGACTGCACCCGAATCTCGGCCTCATAATCCTTTCTCCTTTTGCCGTGCTAAGGATTAGCATAATCGATTCTTCAATAGACTCTTCATAAGCTGACCATTTGAACTTACCTCCCTCAATCTGCAGTGGAAAACTCATTCCAATTCCCAAAAAATCTGTTTCCATAAATTCTCACCCGATATTAACAGTGCCTGTTGCAATTACAGTTCCTACAGGCAGGTCTGAAGGGTCATTGCAAGTCATTGCCATATCCCCGTTCCTTGCGGCCATTTTTCCATTTATTTTCACTGTTGGACTTCCCATCTTAATCGTGGCCTTATTAGACGGCAGCTTCTGAAACTGGCCACCTTGCGGAACATGAGAAGGTGTATTCGTTGCCGTGGAATCCACAGTTGCTGCCGGTTTTCCCATGATCTTTACGTCCTTACTGAGATTCCCGTCTATAGTTCCATTGAAAGGGTGGGGAAGTGGGGTCGGAGTTGTTTGTCCAAATGGTGGAGTGGGTATCAAGATTATATGGATATCAATTCCAACAATTTTGTCTCCCTGCTTGGCTGCTGGCATTCCCATATTTTAGACTCCTGCCTTTTGATTCATTTTAGATTTTTCATGGTTTCCTGCGGGTTTATGTTTATGGTAGCTTCTTTGCGGTTTATTTTGACTTTTTTGACTCTGGGCTCTTCTTAACCTTTAGTTTATATTCACAGTTGAACCTTTAATGTTCATGACGGCTGAGGTTTTCAGGTCCATCTGGCCTGAAGCTTCGATTTTTGCTGCACCTGAAGGTTTTACCTCGAGATCCTTGGTTTTGATTTTAATTGAGGATTTTATTTCAATTTCCGTGGCATCGATTGTAATTTTTCCATCGGATGCGAGAAGATCGATGTCTCCTCCAGATACTATGGAAATTTTATTATTAGCTGAATCTATGGTGATTTTATTTCCCTCGGTCTTATCTACGATCTCAATTTTTTCTTCGCCTTCCGTATCATCAATTTTTATTGTGTGCCCAGTCCTTGATTTAATGATTTTTATGTTGTTTTTCCCGTCAGAATTGGTCTCAGGAGGTTTGTCTTTTCCATTCCAGAGTGAACCCACAATGTATGGCCTGTTAATATCCCCATGCTCAAAGACCATCAAGACTTCATCATCCACATCGGGAAGGACAAAAATGCCTCTCTCTATACCTGCCATGGGAGATGCAATCCTGGCCCAGTTAGATTCTTCCTTCTCGCTCAACCAGGGATATTTTACCTTAACACGTCCCAGTTTCTCTGGATCTTTATTATTTGTAACAATTCCCACAACAACTCCATTTATCCCATTTTTCGTTTGAGGACTTTCTACAAGATCCCATAAGCTCATATCCCTACTCTCCTTACTTTAAAAGAAGTGCTGTAGCCCTCACTGTCAATTACATGCGACGTTGAGGTGATATAATAAGTCCCGCTAAACCTGCCTATACCTTTTACACTAATTGTCTTTCCGGCTCTTAACTCCGGAATTCCTGCACACTTCCCTTCTCCGGTTACTGAGTTTACAAGATGTGTGTTATACTTTGCAGCTGCAAGTCTTTCTGCATCAGAGAGACTTTCAATCTGTTCGTCCACAACGGCTGAGGAAATTGATGACGAACTTGAGCCAAAAGCTGATTTAGTTATTTTTGTCCCTATTTCCTTAGCACCCATTTCTGAGATTTTATCTTTGTCTGCTGCGGATGCCGAAATAATCTCTTTTTTCATGAAATCCCAGCCTTTTACCAGAAATTCACTTCCCTCATAGACCGCTTTCAACTTTACATTAAATTCTTCAAGATCAAGCCGATACTCCAGTGTGAGTGACGGTGAGTCGTTTTCCTTAGAAGGTCTGAAAAATAAGGTACTGTCATTTACAGATAATTCATACCGAAGGCGTCTGGTTCTCTCCAGTAAAAATTCAAGGTCATTCTGGTTATTCTGGCATAGATATGGGTGGGTTATTTGCGTACTTTCTACCTTGGAAGACAGGCCCCAGTCACCTGCTATAACAGAAGCTACATCACTATCTTTAACATCAGAAAATGTCCTCTGTTTTTTTCCAAAACCAAGCCTGTGTAGTTTGTCATAGCTCCGAATCTCAACAGTTGCCATGTCTCTTCCAAAATGAGGCTCAATGGCAACAATTTCTCCTGTCATCATCAGGTTGTTACTATCCATGCCCATATACAGCTTAGTTTCGCTTCCCAGGTGGAAATCCTCCAGATCAATAAACTTCCAGTCACTTTCTTTGTAGTCGAAACTTGAGAGCTTCAGGACAAACATAGAGGCTGTGTTGATCTCCTCTTCAAACATTGCACTTTCAAAAGCAGCCAGTGCTTCCTGTGAAATTTCCTTCCCATCAACTTCGACTTTCAAAGCAGGTATAGTTGAACTTTTATTTTCTAGCAATTAAATCCCCTTACCCAAAACCCATCCAGTTATCACATCTCATCAGGAATTATCAGGAATTTTCCCATATCCTCATGGGTAGGGAAATTGAGCGGATCAACAATCTTATTTACGCTTGCTATTTTATGCCATTTAGTAGCATCTTTCAATTCTTCTGCAGCTATAAGATCCAGCCTATCTCCTTCTTTAACTACTCTAACTTTCCTGCATGCTTCTATGCCATTCAGTTTCAGCATGTCTTTGAGACCCTGGACGTTTTTCATCACAATAGTTACTCTTGCCCTTACTGGAAGCCCGTTAGGAAGAAACATAATAAATTTTTGATCAACTTTCTCAATAACGCCTTTAAAAAAGAATTTTCCCCAGCTAAACAAGCATACAGGAGGTTTCTTTCCAACTTTTCCCCCTTCCGAAGGAACTGCAAGTTCAGACAATTTTTTTGTACCGATAACACTTCTTCCTTCCCTTGTTTTATGATCTTCTCGGACGTCAACTCCTTCTTCATATGAATCAAAGAATAGATTAAGGGTAAGATTTGCAAATTCTGTTCCTCTAAACTGCATTATTCCTTTTTCTCCTTGCCACCTGGCACTTACGGAGTTTAAAAGTTCTGTTGGATTGAACATGACCTCAATATCTTTTATTATCTTGCCCTTGTCATCAAGAACATGAATTTTTGCCCTATCCATTTATCGGAGCCCCCTTCTTTCTTTTTCGATCAGGAGTTTTGTTTCAAGAAGTCGATAAACCTTGTTAGCAATAGTGTTAATGTCGCCAGAACTTACAGAATAGGAATTATTCTCTTCCTTAAGAAAACTAATATTTCCCTTTGAAGTATACCCAGGTAAATTCTCTTCAATATCTCTGGAAAGCTCTTTTGAAGAAGACGTAACAGATTTTCTCAGTATTATATCCTGCCCACCTTCATAGATGACCTTTCTTTTATCTCTCATCTCAACCTGAGGTATTGCAGCATCTTCGTAAGAGATTGCATACTGCAGATTTAGATTTCTCAAGGGACAAAAAGTATCGTAAGAAATACCTTTTTCTACTTTTGAACCTTTATTCAAAATTAACATATGCATATCGTGTTTTTGCTTAGGATGCAATTTCCATATCAGGAAATCAGGTCCCTGTTCACTCAATTCAGCAATTTTAAAAAAAGATTTATTATCCAGATTTTGAGTTTTGTCACTTGAAATTCCAAACTTTTTGCTCAGGATTTTACTATCAGTAGAGTCAATATTATTCTGCTGATTCTTCCTGCATAAAACTCCAGATTTTAAAAATATGCCTTCTGTATTCAGTAGAAGCTGTTCAAAAGAGAGCTTCCCCTCAAGAGGAGAATTACAAGATTTACAAGATTTTTGAAAAGGGGAAGCTCCAGGAACTTTTGCTATTAGATGCCTGCAATTCGAATAGAAGATTGTACTTTCACTCCTTGCATTAAGTAACCTGGAAGTGGAATCCCGCTTAGCAAGCTTTTGACAAAGAGTATAGAAAGTTGGTTTTGCCTTTTCTCCGGAACAGGGAAGTATATTGTTACTCAGAGAGATTTTACGATATAATCTTGCGTTTTCTCCTCGCAGCAAATAAAAAGTGAAATCAAAACTCGAGCTAAAGTGTCTGTCACTAACTTTAAGGATTTTCATATTTGTTATTGCAGAATCGGAGAATGTTAATTTGAAGAAAATTAGATTTGGAAACAACCCACCTGATCTTTCAAAAAATTCATATTTTTCTGCAATTCTATTATGGAAACTGAATCTACAAACTCCTGTAGAAAGCCTGGATACCTTTATATTTTTGGATGATATCTTTACTTTTATACCCTTCTTAACAGGTACACCTGGATTTAATGATTTTATAGTTGAAGATTCTTTAGGGAACATGACCTATTTCAATACTCCATCTCAGAATTTTATTCCTTCACTTTCTAAGTTTACATTTATTTTTTGATCCTCTAACTGAAGATTTGTTTGTGAGTGGTTCATCAGTGTTATATTCTCCTTTGTTTTAGTCTTTTTAGTCTTCTTAGTCTTCGGCAAAGCTCACTCGATTCGTTTAAATCCATGATGGACAAGTACCAACGTCTCTATTGCAACCGTATTGCTTAATGCATTAAAAGACGGACCTTCCCATTTAATCGGGTAAGCATCAGAAAATGCCCAATGAAGCCTTCTCTCACCCAATAGGTCTAATAAAAAAATAGTTATGTTTCTGCGCTTGATTTTTCCATTAGTAACATCCCTATACCATTTCCACAGAGTATTCGAGTCTGTAACTCCATGCTTCAATGTAAGATTTGAAAACTTTGTACCCTTGGGAAATTTATATTCAATATCGTTAGCACCTCCTTCTCTAACGGTTTCTATTTCGGTTTCAATGCTTAGGCCGGAAACTTCCGAAAATCCGCCTACTATTAAGCCGCCTCCATCTATTTCTACCAGGAAATTACATCCAGAGTACGGATCACTAGTTCCCGACGTTCGGGATAAATTCCCTTTTGACATTCCTCTCTCCCTGAATTTTTGCTCTTATATCGCACTTAAAATTCTAAAATACTTTTGCTTTTAGCTTCCTCGTTTCTCAGGCCAGAGTTTAATTCTTTGTTTATCCTGCTTACTTCCTGACACCAGCGCTGCCTTTCCCTGTGCTCCATATTCATGATGGTTTCATAGGCCCAGTGGAAATAATATGCTAAAAAAGCTACCTCCTCGTATAATTTATCGAGGGGGTAGCTTCTTATTCCCCCTGGTAATTTTCTTCCACCTCGAAATGACTCCCGCATTTGGGGCACACTGTCTTTATCCTGTCAGAAGCTGTTTCATTAATTCGCTGGTAAAAATCCTGCAAGTATGCCAGGTCAGTAACAAATAAATTTTCAATTACATTGGTACTGACAGAAGGAAGGTTCCCAAATTTCGTTATAACTCGGGAGAGAAGAATTATGGTCAGGTATGCAGGATTTGCCTGCACTCGCGGATCTTTTAGAGGAAGGATCTCATCAGCTGCAGTAGCAAGGCGCATTGTCCCATCTTTATGCAGATTTCCGTCTTCGTCCAAGTAGCCTTTATAAAGCTTAAATGTAAATTCTGTCTGGAAATTCATTTTACCCTTTCCATTCCTTCATGAACTATTTCCATGGTCTCTATTGCTATATCATTTCCTTTAGCACTTAAGTCAGGAGCATCGTACTTGCTTGGCCAGGCTTCTCGAAACTCCCAGCGGGCAGCATCATTTCCTTCTTCATCCAAAATGATTACCGCTATATTCCTTCGCGCAGATTTCATCTTCCCTTGTATCACCTGCTTTCTCCACTCGAAGAGTTCCATGGAACTCGTGGTTCCCCACTTTAGAGTGAGATTTCCATATTTAGTTAAGCCCGGAAGCTTTCTTACAGTTGGACTATCATTTCCTTCTCTATACTCAATCGGATCACTAGTAGTATCTGGGACTGTAACTTCACTGAAACCAGCCTGGATAATTCCATCGATTACAAGAAGGAACCTGGAATTTCTGTAAGGATCTTTTCTTTCTGGCATTTTTTACACTCCTTATTTATTCTGTAGCTGCAGATCCACCGGCCCATTGGGCAATCTTAAATATAACAAATTCAGCCGGCTTAACTGGCGCAACCCCTATCTGTATAATCAGCCTTCCATTGTCGATATCATCTTGGGTCATGGTAGTTCTGTCACATTTAACGAAAAAAGCTTCTTCCGGAGTCAGCCCCATAAGGGCACCATCTCTCCAGACTCCTGTTAAAAACTGGGTAATTGTCTGTTTTACTCTCGCCCAGAGCCTTTCATTGTTTGGTTCAAAAACCACCCATTGGGTCCCCTCTTCTATGGATTCCTCAATATAAAGAAAAAGCCTGCGAACGTTGAGATATTTCCATAAGGGGTCGCTAGATGTAGTTCTTGCTCCCCATACCCTAATTCCTCGACCCGGAAATGCCCTAATGCAGTTAACTCCTTTGGGATTTAACATTGCTTGATCGTCTTTTGTAAGCGAAATCTGTAATTTCTGTACCCCTCGAATAACTTCATTTGCAGGAGCTTTATGAACCCCTCTCTCAGTATCGCTACGGGCATATACTCCAGCAATGTGTCCCCCTGGAGGGACTAATTTTTTATTTCCGTTTAGGGGATCCAGTACATAAATCCAGGGATAATAGAAAGCTGCATACTTAGTGTCATTAGGAGGCAAAAGTTTATCGATGCTGACTACATTTTCAGAAGCCTGTAGAATGGCAAATCTATCTTTCATATTTTCGCAATGTGCGACAATCTCGTCTGTGAGTCCATCAATAGATGTTTCGTCAGGTACACAAACAATGTTTATCTCGTCTATCTCTTCAAAAGCAGCTAGTCCAGTTCTCTCTCCTGCTTTCGTGAAGCCTTTGTAGTCTGAAAGCGATATATTTTTATCACTCCCACCAGCAAGCTGTTTGATTATATTCTCTGGTGTTCCTTCACCTTTCTTTCCAACCTTGATCAGATTGGAAATACCGTTAATTCTCTTTTCATAGAAATCCGTAGACTTCTCCTCAGGCGATAGGTTATCATAGACTTCGATTAAATCCGCCTTATATTTTTGAACCTTTACCTTTTCTTCATCTGTAGGATTTTTCCCCTCTACAAGTTCCATTTTTTTCCAGTATTGTACTGTCAGCTTGAAGAGTTGGTTTGTGTCTTTGGAAAGTGTAGCTTTTTCCACAATTAAAGCTACTCTATCTCCCCAAGATCCAGGACCAATGGCATTGACCTCAATGGTAATTTTATCATTAGCATCTTCCTTTTTAGTCAGTGTAGCTTCGGATGTTCCCGATCCATTACCAACAACCCGGCCTATAAAGCATCGTTTTCCACCATTTCGGAAGAACCCATCCACACCATATGCAAGAAAAGAATCTTCGACAAAACCTCCATATTTGTTTATGAAATCCCCAAAGTTTGTAATGAAACTGGGAGCTGTTGGTCCCCTTTCGGTCTTACCTAGGAAACCGGCTGTACTGGTGCTTACACCTTCAATCGGTTTTGCACCCATTTCTACTTCTTCGATATACACCCCTGGTGCTAAGTATTCAGGCATTTAAAAACCTCTTTTGTTTAACTAAATAGAATTAGTTCATTCAAATCTACTAAAAATTCCAATAGACTAAGAAACAGGTTAGTCAAAGTAATGTACTCAGGAAAAAGTTATTGTAACTGATACGGTCTTTCCTTCCTCAACTTCAACTGATTTTGTTTTTTTTCCAAAATCAGGATGTTTGACCTCAAGGATAGGATTTTTCCCGTTTATTTTCACCAAATTTTTCCTTTCTACTTTTTCGACTTCGTTTTCTTTCAAACCTTCAAAATAGATAGCAAATTCGCCTTTTTCTGTTATTTGGAAATTTTCATTTTTTCCTTTGATTTCGAGTACTGCTTCTGAGATTCCCTTTCCTTGAGAATCTAGAAGGGCTCCTCTTATCAAAGTAGCATGAGGTGAAAATGCATAAGATGGAGCAGGATCAAGAGAAATATTTTTTATAAAAGGAGTTTGATTCTCCAGGTCCGAAGGACTTACGGACTCTTTCTTATCAAAATAATATTTATCTCCCTTTACAAGGATAGTGTAACTATCCTGTGAAAGGTTGCAAAATATATAATACCCTCCTGCAATTCTAATCGGTTTTCTTTCATAACCCATATGATCCTGCAAAGAAAGTTCCATTTTACCAATAGGACTTTCGCTAGTGTAGTTGTCAGTGAGTCTGACAACAAGAGAAACTTTAGAAATCGCAGTTTCAACTAGAGAAATTTCTCCATGTTCCATCTTATTACCCTTTAATGTAATTTTTAAATTGCCTCTCCACGACCCTTTCTACCTGCATCTCAAGTGTAGACTCTATGTTTACGGGAGTTACCAGATAACAAATTGAGGGCCTGAAGGCCTTGCCCTGAAAAGTAGTCCAGATCTTGCTCAGATCATCCAGGCTTAGAGAGGCAATAGTTATGCGAAATACATCGTTTTTATCCAAGTTTCCTTTCAAAGCCGAGCCCGTCAGGGTAGAATTATTATTTAGGATCTGTATGGCTCTTCCTAGCACACTGTGTTCTTCATATGTCCTCCCTGTTAAATCAGACTCATTTGAAGATATATGAGACGTTAACATATAGTACAGATCCAGAGATATAGGCGGAGGTGTTAGAGTCTTGTGATCCTTTACCTGCATTTCCTGGTTTTTCAAATAAACATTTTCAAGAACCTGGTATAGAAACAGCGATAACCTTACATCATCATTAGCTTCTATTTCTCCTGGAGAAGCCAGAACTATCGATTCCTTCTTGGTAATAAGGTCTTTCAGATTATCTCTTAACAGTTCTATAAGAGTCTCTCCAATATCTGCTATAGCTCTATAGTCCGACACGGTTTTCCCTCGTACACCAGATTTAAAAAAAAGGTGTAATGCAAGTTTAATACTAAAAGAAGAAACAGTTATAATCGTCTCAGCGTCATTTACAAAACTTATAATATTTTCCAAAATCGGCTTCAGTAAAAAGCTTTCCAATTTTCTGATATTCTCTTTTTGTGGCTTTAACCAGATGTTCCATTCCAACGGATTCTGAATCTTCAGCAGCCAAAAAGGAAGCGGCAAGAACGATATTTTTGATATTTCCTCCTGTTAACTTGAATTTTGAAAGAAAAACAAAGTCCACATCTTTTGCAATTGGAGTTTCCTCTGGAAACGTTTTTCTCCATATATTCTCTCTTGATCTCTCATCAGGAAGAGGGAATTCTACTGTGAAATGAAGCCTGCGGATAAAAGCATCGTCCATGTTTTTTCGAAAATTGCTTGCGAGAATCACTGTTCCTTCATATTCCTCCATTTTCTGTAGCAGGTACGCGGTCTCAATATTTGCATAACGGTCATGAGAGTCTTTTACCTCGGATCTTTTGCCAAAAAGGGCGTCAGCTTCATCAAAGAAGAGGATAGAATTACTAGTTTCAGCTTCTTCAAAAACCTTTTTAAGGTTTTTTTCGGTCTCCCCGATATACTTGCTGACAAGGCTTGACAAATCTATTTTATAAAGATCCAGTTTTACTTCATTTGCAAGAATCTCTGAAGCCATCGTTTTTCCGGTTCCCGGAGATCCTGAAAAAAGAACATTCAGTCCTTTCCCAAGAGACAATTTTTTTTCAAAGCCCCAATCAGAATGCACTTTCCCCTTATACTTAATAAAACCAGAAACTTCTTTTAAATGTTCCAGGGTATCTTTTGGAAGAACGATATCTTCCCATGTATAGCGCGGATTGGTTTTCAAAGCAAGAGAGCTGAGTTTCTGATTGGACTGGACTTTACACCCTTTATAGAGATTTTCCATAGAAAGGATCTTACAGGAAGGATTATTTTCTCTTGCAAAACTGTATGTCGTCTGTACAGCATCCCTTATTTGGCCGCCACTAAATTTGAATTTGCTCGCAAGCGCGCTAAGGTCAACCCCTTCATCCAGTCTATAATCTTCAAGGCAGGATTCCCATAGCTGTTTACGGACAGAGTATGACGGCAGGGGAAATTTACATGGAATAAAACCGTTATTTATCAAACTCTTATTGAATTCTAGAAACTCTTTTCCTGCCAGGAATATCAATCCTGGAAAGGTCTTTAAATCCTGAACCAGAGAATCCGCAGAATCCTTTGATTCTCCAGACTCTCTATCTTCTAGAAGCACATCAAAAGCTTGCAGGTAGAGTGCAGAATTTTGCAGACTTGCTTCTCGCATTATGAGATTTGTGATTTCAAGAGACTTACTTTCAAGCAGGAACTTTGAATTCACCACAAGAAGATTAATTCCTGCCTCCCTGCAAATAGCCTCCGCAGCCGTTTTTTTTCCGCTTCCTGAAGGACCATAAAATAGAAACTTAAGTGATAACCTGTTTTCGCTGTACCAGCCTGCCAAATTAATTAACGCTCTTTTTAACTCCGAAGGCAGGATGAGATTCTCAAAAGATCTCTCAGGTTTTACTAAATAGGAAATATTCCGAATTTTTAGATCCAGGTCGTCAAAGCCAAGCAAAAAGTTAACTATTCTGTCATCTATTTTGATGAAACGGGATATTAGGGATGGATCAACGTTTACTTCTCCTTTGGATAAATGAATCAGCTGGTTTTTTATAAGTGAGGCAGAAGGTGAAAAATACTCTCTGGCTTTAATCTTTTCCTCAATTGTCGTGAATAGCAGGGTCAGTGCCAGGTTTACTGTAGGCCTTTTCTTTGTTATATCGTTTTGAAGATACGAATAAAGCTTCTCGTATTTAAGATCAATTTCAGGGGCAAGCCCGATTAAAAGTATATCTATTTCAAAAGGATCAAGGTCAAAAAGTTTAGAAAGCTTATGAAGCCTTAATTCCCTACCTATTTTCAGACTCTTTTCGATTCTGGCATCGATATCTCTTTTTATTTCATTGACTTCCCTAAGTCTTTCAACTTGAATATCTTGAAGCATTCCCTGACTGCTTCTAAAACCCCGATTTTCTCGAATCCTTTCGATCTCTGTTTCTGATACATACAGACCTCTAAATTCGTTTCCTGCCTCAGGGAAATCTTCCAGCCAACTTTCCAGATAAGTTCTTATTAGCAGGTCTATTCTGGAAAGTTCATCAAAAAGATGTTCGAGATTATTATCGTATGGGTTCATACTGGTAATGTTAGAATGAGTACATTTAGGTAATCTAACTTTCAGCTCAGTAAGCTGACTCATCTAAAATCTCACCGGTCAAAACAATCTGGTACGCATAAAGCAGAATTTGATCATCCGAAAACTTACCCTGGGACTTGAGCCTATCCACTTCTATTAAAAATTTCTCAACATTTGAGGAATATAAATTATTATTTTCTGCAAAAGATGCCGCTAATATTTTCAATTCTTTTCTTGAAGAATACTTTTTTGGCCAACTTCCATCCACAAAATTAAAAATGAGTCCGCAATTCCTATGCCCTATAGTTATGGTAGATGGATTCCTGGATGTTTTAATATAATCTTTGAATGTATTTTCCCTCAGTTTCTCTTTTACTAATTTTCCACACTCGCATACAAACATGGAGTTACCTCCTTCCCGATACCTATCTTAAAATAACCCGTAGTTCTGTAAATAGAAATAGTTCCAGTCAGGATCGATAAATTACATTATAGCCGCCTTAAGATACTGATTTTTATGTACCAATTCCCATCCACGGAATCATATAAAAAAATAATAGGCTGTTTTAGAACTGCAGCATAAACTGCTCATAGGAGTTTTCATCGCCCTATCGCTCGCTCCAGAAGGCTAAAAAGCATAACGTCCTCTAAAAAGATACCTCACCAGGTTAAGATATTTACTTTTTCAGACTATATATACTTTTTTATTTGTCTAAATTTTTCAGTCTGTAAAGTATACCTTAAGCCACATATTATTGATTAAATACAGATTTTACAGAAAAGTTCAGACAAAAAAACATTAATTCTATGCACACTATCCTTCAATTTCGATGTATAGAATAATCCGGATTCCCCGGGAAAAAGTGGAAGAAATCAGGGAAATAGCATCCAGAGAAAAAATTCTGGATACTTCAAGAAAAATCCGAAAACTCCAGACTGCAGAAGGAACTTTTCTTGAGATTCCTGTCACTGAGGATGCAGGCGAAAAAGTGGAAGGGTTTCCGGTTCTTGAACAGGAAAATCCGGAGTTTTCTGAAAAGCCTGGCTCCCTCAAAGGATACCTCAAAGACGTTCTTTCCGAAACCGAACTTGCATGTGTCCCTGCGGGCTGGCAGATCCTGGGAGATATAATAATAGTCTGCATTCCCGAAACACTAGAAGATAAAAAGACAAAGATAGCTGAAGCTCTGCTCTCTATGTACCCCAGATGCAGGACCGTTGTAAGGGACTTTGGAATCGAAGGGCAGTTCCGCCAGCCAAAAAGAGAACTTCTTATAGGCAGCGGAACCGAAACCATCCATAAAGAGCACGGCTGCTTTTTTAAGCAGGATGTGACAAAAGTGATGTACTCCAAAGGCAACCTTGAAGAAAGAAAAAGGATGAGCAGGCTTGGAAAAGGAGGAGTAGTTGTGGATATGTTTGCAGGGATAGGGTATTTCTCAATTCCTATGGCTGTCCATTCAAAGCCAAAAAAAATAATAAGCATCGAGATAAATCCAGAATCTTTTGCCTATTTGAAAGAGAATATCAGGCTGAATAAAGTAGAAGATATAATATTACCTGTGCTGGGCGATTGTTCGAAGCTTGCTCCTCAAGAGATTGCTGACCGTGTACTTATGGGATACGTGGGAACAACCTATCATTATCTTGAGCCAGCAATGAAAACCCTGAAAAAAAGTGGGGGAATTCTGCACTATCATGAAACAGTCCCGGAAAAGCTTTATACAACAAGGCCTCAGGAAAGAATAAAAAAAGCTGCTGAAGCCCTGGGTAAAAAAGTAAAGATATTAGAGACCCGCATTATAAAAAAATATTCACCGGGCGTTTTGCATGTAGTTATAGATGCACGTATATTTGAGTAAATAAAATGTTTAATTATAATATCTTGTATTATATTTTTAATTTAAATTTTAACCCCCAATTCCAAATTCATATTTTTCTGATTCAAAATTAACTTTTCAAATATGAGTAATAAAATCCAATAAAAAGAAATGAAACTACTTATTAAATTTTTTAATGAAAATATCTAATTAAATAGAGTTAATTTTCTTTTTCTTTACACTGAAGCTGGCCCAATATTTACTTCAATCCCGGTTATCTTCTGGTAAACATTGCGTTTATGGACAATAGGCCACCAGCGATAAAGGAAAATTTCTACAGGTTCCCACATGGCAACCCAGCCGATTATAAGGAGCCCTTCAGAAAAAAGCGTATTTACCAGGCTTTCTTCAAATGTCGAAAGCAGCCTAATTGTTAGAAGACATAAGAAAAGGAAGATAAGAGCTATTAGAAGGTTTTTTCTACCGCGTTCGAGAAGTCTTTTTAATTCTATGTCCGTAAGGATTTTTTTATAAGAAAAGTGATTCCTGATAGCTTCTTTAACTTTTGCTTCTATTTCTGGACTGACTTCTTCAGGAGGAAGATATATCATAATTTCAAGCGGTTTTTTCAGAGGGAATTCTTCAACTGCATTATAAATATATTCTTCTGCATCTATGTCCAACTCTTTTTCGTGGAAAGGGGCAGGATCGAAGGTATCAAAGAGCTGCATTAAAGTGTTAAGTTTAAGTTCGATTACAAGTTTTCCTGCATGTTCCCTGTAAAGAGCTTCTGTACTCCCAAATGAAAACTTTTTTTCTCTGTCAGTTCTAATAATTGTTCCTCGTCCTATTTTACTAAACGCATTTTACTACATATTATAATGAAAGATTCTATCTAAATTTAATATGTATTAAAGACACATTAAACAAAAGATACATTAAATAGATTTATGATAAGTTAATACTCTCACTAACATAATATAATTTTTCCCAGCGTTGAGGTTTTCTATCTGAAAAACAAATTAAATATCTATAAAATTTGAATCTTTATGGATATTTTAATATTTATTTTATATTAATGCAAATTCGAGGTGTGCTCGAGTGTACTTCAGGCCTTAGAAAACTTAAGAATTCGTTTTATTGCTCTATACCTGTTTTGGCTTAGTAAATCGAAGAAACAAACAATTTTTTGAGACCTATTCTTCTAAATGTCGATTTTTAATTTTAAGTTTTTTAAAAGCTTATCTTATTACTCAATATCGGGCTGCTGCCTGGGTAATTGCATTATAAAGTTCTTCAGGCTTTCTGGTAGTAATAAGCATTCTCTTTCCCGAAATAAGTTTCAAAATTACAACAAGGTTCCCCTTTTTGGAAGATTTTAAGGCTTCAATATCTTTTCCTGTGAACGGGTCATAGGCTTGAATTTTACATTCTTCTACCATATAAAATGGAATCTGCTTGAATGAGGAATTCAGGGGTATTAAGCGAACGTAAATTCCATCTTTTCTAACTTCAGTTATATGTTTTGTACAGAAAAACACAAGAGGGAAAAATATTCCAAAAATAACCCAGAGCATAAAAAGGTAAGTGTCAGAAATATTCTGGATTCCGGCAGGCTTTCCGAAAATAAAGGTATAAATTTCAAGACCCCAGAGCAAGCTGGCAGGATAGAGAACAGAAAAAAGAACAATTTTATTCCGCAAATCCTGTACCTCTCGGAAGAGCACATATGTTTCCGATTGTTCCATAGAAATTCCTTTCTCAAAGCTCTTTAAATTGCTCTTTTTTAATTGCTTTTTTATTAGCTTATCAGAGCACATTATAATTTACTTGCAAAGGAGCTTGTTTCAAAACTACTTCCAATCCTCCTATTCCAATTTTTTGGAGCAGAGATATCAAGATCATCAGAGCAGAATGAAATATCTGCTGTAGATCAAAAACATGAATAATCGGAATTTTGAAACCAGCTCAAGCAGACTTCCAAGTTTCTTGTTAATCCAGTTGCTGAATATATTTAATCTATAGAATCTATTTTTTCAAGCTATGCCTATGCGATTTACGAGATCTGTGCTGTGAGATAACTGTCAGAAAATAATGTAACATCGAATGAAACTGCAATTCCTGATAATTTATGAAGGTTATTATAATTATGAGCTTCCGAAAAAAATGAAAATTGTATAATTTGATTAATTTAAAAATAAAATAAATATTTGATTTCCAAAACTTCTTCATTTAGGAATCTGATAATTTTTGAAGCTTTATAATCTGAGAGTTGAATTTAAACCTTTAAACTTCAAATTTTAAATAAAATTTATTCAAAAATTTTTAATATTATTTAATAATTTTTTATCTTAAAATTTTAACTAAATTAGGGTATTCAAACTCAATTGCATCTATTCAAAATATGTTGGATTTTCAAATTTATATTTTTACTTTTTTTTCGAACTTATTCTCTTGACCTTTTATGTATGGGCCTGTCTTTCGGTTCCTTTTCTGATAGCCTGGAAAAGTGTTTCAGGCATTTTGGAACCTAACATTATTGTTTTTGTTTTCTCTCCGTCTGTAAACTCCAACAATACTCCTCGATTTCCGCTTGTTGTATAGGCTTTTCCTTTTAAGCCGTATCTTATTCCCCAACCTCCATAATCTTTAATTGGGCTGTAGGTTCTGACTTCATATCTCTCAATGTTCTTAAAAGGCAGTTTTTTGAAAGAAAGGTGAAAGGGGAAGAAACGAAAATATATCCCATCCTCTCTGACTTCGGTAATGAGTTTCAAGGAATAAAAGAAAAAGGGGAAAAGGATTCCAAAGCCCATAAACACAAGAAGAACAATCCAATCAGGGGACGGGTTATCTCCAAAAGGGTTTCCAAGCACGAGCTGTTGATAAGCTCCGTACCAGGATGTGATTACAGGAATAAGAACAATTATCCAGACCCATTTCTGATCCATTTTTTGAACTTCTCTAAAAAGCATAGACGTGTTAATAAAAGGATTTTTATTTTCGACTTTATAATCCATTTTTTAAGCTTCCGAACATTATTTCTTAATTCCAATTAAAGAATATTTGATGCGATGTCTAATTAATATCTAATCATACTTTATTTAGTATTCAATCATATCAAATATAGAATTAAATTATACAAGTTAGGTATTAATTTGATATGAAATTAAGCCTTTAAAACAGCCTCTAATTGGATTTTTAAGTAAATATCCAATTTACTATCTCTTTAATTTCGAAATACTTAAACACAGTTTTTCAAATACATTAAATAGTTTTCAATTAATTTTATATAGAGTTCTTAAGTTTTTTATTCGGGTTTAAAATTAAAAAAGGCTTTTAATAGCCTAATCTTTCCATCTCTTTTAATATTGCTCCACTAAAATCTGTGAATCTCTGAATTCCACCCGTCCAGGCAGCTAACATCATGGCATCATTTATTTCAGTTTTTGTAGCTCCTAATTTGTGCAGCTTTTCAAGGATCTTAACAGCACTTTGCGTGTTATTGTTAGAGCACGCAATAGCAAAAACCATAAAATGCTTTGCTTTTTTGGAAAGCCCTTCAGGCCTGTCATCCCAAACAGCTTTATAAAAACCGGCTACTCCTTCTGCAAAATCTTCGTTAATCCGTTCAGCAAATACAACAGATCTAGGTGCAAAGCCCTTTAATTCTCTAATTTCGTTGATAGCTTTCCCCATAATTATCATGTGTTATAAGAAGGGATTGGATATAATATTATCTTTCAAATCAAGTCTTAAAACAAGAGAATGAATAAGTAACCGATGAATAGCAACTGGTTGAAAATTAACTAATAAGTGAACTAATATAATCCAAAATAATTAAATAAATAATTAAAGAATTAAAATCATTTTTATATATCTCAATAAAAAGAATAAATCAATATTTTAACTAATGAATAACTCATTTTAAATGAAAATTAAAAATACTTTAAAATACAAAATTATCTAAAGCTTAAATTTCAAAGTTATATAACTTTGTAAATATTTATCTAATATATTGGATTTAAAACCTTCTATTTCTTATGGATTATATTATAAAAAGTTTTTATCTTATAAATGTTTATCATAAAGTTTTAGTTTCTTTTTCTATGTAAATTATCATGGCATGTATATTTTAAAATAGCTGACAACCATAAGCCAGATAATAAACCAGATAATAGCTGAAATTAAACTATTTCTAAATTCAGTTTGCATAAATCTAATAATTCTCTAATCATATTTAATTTTTTTTATCTGTTTAAAATTCAACATTTATTTTCACGTCTTTTTTATTGGATTATCGAATATAATTCTATAAATTTTTATGGAATTTCTTGCTTTCTAAGGGCTCTTAACTTTTTTAACCCCATTTTTAATGTATGGGTCCAGATATATGAACGCCGGAATCTGTCATACAGGGTGACATTAAGCGTTAAAAGAAGGATAAAAAACAGAGTATCAGGCACATTTATCGAGCCTCTGTACAGCACTATAATGAAATCGAATATCAGGACAATCCCCAGATTTACAAGACACATTACTGTAAACTCTTCTATATTGGATTTCCAGCTATTCCCTCTTCTTGCAAACCACTGGCTTATTTCGGTATTTATCACAACCAGAAAAATAGTCCCCAGTGTCACCTGGAACGTGCTGGCTTTTACGCCTGGCAGGATCTGGGCAAAGATTAAACTCAGGAGAGAAACAAGAAAAATTTTCTCAATTAATTCATGATGTATAAAGTCATCAAAAAATTCTTTACTTGTGTAATTATCCTTAATTTTCTTAGCCTGCGGGCAATAAAAGGGAAAATCCTTATAGTCAGCAGCAACTGACAGTCCTGGATGGGCCGGAGGAAGATCGCGAAGAATCCACCACCCCATAAAACATAGGACTGCGGCCCAGCCTAATAAAAAAATTATGTTCAGCGGATTAGCACTTATCCAGTCTGTGACATCCATTTTAGCGATATGTATCCAGTATTCGTGTGGAAGTTTAACAAAGATCCAGATAAGGATTACTGCATTAATTAATTTAGTTTTTGTAAGCACTTTTGGGTTCCATTTCAAGCGTACAATTTCGTAAAAAATAAAGAAGTATTCAAAAGTATTAGGAAAAATCAGGAGTAGATAACGAAGTCCGGTTATTTCGAAGAGGGCAACACCAACAAGTCTGTAGTAGAAGAGAAACCTTCCAATTTTAAAGGCATACAAATTTGACCAGTTTCTTAAAGTCGAAAGATATGTGATCGCTAAATAATAGATATCAAGAGCTTTGTCATAGGCCTGATATCCTTCAAGAGACAGAGTTGTAAACGTCTGGAAAATGGTCTGGTCGACTGCATCGAGAACGAGTGAAGCTATTATTCCAGGGAGAGGATATTTAGGAATAGTGAGAGGTACTAAAAAACGAGCCATAACTACAGCCCAGAAAATTACCATATCTAATGAAACCGGCATTTTATCCTCTTCTTATTTTTATTCTCCTGATTAATTACTATTTTTATTATCATCATTATTTTATTATTAATATTATTGTCATGCCTATTATCATTATTATTCTTTATTTTATACTTTCAACTAAATTTCCTAAACTTACATGTTGATTACGCGTTAAAAAATATATCGAATTATGCTTCTGTAAAATCTGTATACTTTGTCCTTATTATAATATTTATTTACTTTATGATTTCGGCTGCCTTTTAATACTTCGAGAAAAACCTGTAAAGAAATATATGAAGAGATATAACTGGAGATTTAACCGATTATATAATATCTGGAGAGTATCAGAGAATCTTTTATAACTAAGAATAATAACTAAGAATATCTTGTATGTGGGAGTCTCTCACTCTGTATAAAATTTTTCCTGAATTAACTTCTCAAAATAATCAACTGTTACCATATCTTATATAAAATAAATTAATCAGCTTAAAATCATTGCATGGAGCATTATATATAGATCGAATCTATACATATATTCGATTTATTAAATTAAAACAAAAATCGTATGAAGAATTAAAATAAGATAAAATCAGCTACTTGCCGAGTTTCATCCTGAAACCAGGAGCCTTGAAGTAAAACTGGTTATTGCAGATAATGGGGTATTCTGCAAAGAGAGTTTAATAAACTGCAATTACAGGTCACGATCTCAACTTTTATGAGGCTGTTCAAGAAAGAGCCTTATTTTCGCAGTTGGGAAGATTACTTTCTGGCAGTATTCGACCATGTTTAATTGCACTGAAAACCAAACAGGCTGATAAGGTATTTTGGAGGATATGGTATGGTAAAATTTAGACCTTTTGATATGGAATATATTCCCGTAGAAGATCAGTTCCTGAACTGGAAGGAAATAGTTCAGGCTCCATATGATAAGAACACCGTTGATGCATATACTAGGACACGCATAATCCTCATGAATGGGATTGAAAATGCGTCTGTAATCATGTCTCATAATATGGAACGAATGATTGCAGATCCGGAGATCAAACGTCAGATGGCCTTAATGAGGCGCGTGGACTCCATGCAGCAGCAAACTGTAAACTGGCTAAATCCTGCTGATCAGACTATAGTTGAGACGGCTCTTGGGTATGAACAGGTTGCCGTTGACCTTACTGCAAACCTTGCTAGAAATGAACCTGACCCGTACGTAAAACAGACCCTGGATTTTGCTTTACTTGAGGATTTTGACCACCTTTACAGATATAGCTGCCTTTATGATTATTTGGAAGGAGGAGATTCCGAGTTTATAGTCCAGGGTAAAACCGAAATAAAACCGGGAAGGCCTACAAGCGTAGAGCATCGTCACCCTGAAGATACCCTGCGCAAGCATTACGATAAAGATACGGCCGACCTTAAAACCAAGATGAATTACCTGACTATTGTTGCAGGAGAACAGCAGACCGAGCTTTTCTACAAAGACCATGGGTTCATGTATTCAAATGAACTTGCAAGGCAGCTCTTTTCTGAGATTGCTGATGTCGAAGAACAGCATGTTACTCAGTACGGCTTACTTGGAGATCCCACAGAAACAATGCTTGAAAAAGCAACTCTTATGCAGCTTTGCGAAGCTTATCTTTATTTCTCCTGTGCTCAGACTGAAACTGATCCCAGGATTAAAGAAATCTGGGAAGCTTTTACAAGAATGGAAATTTCGCATTTTGCAGCATGTGCTGCCCTGCTTGAAAAATATGAGGGCAGGGATATAATGAGCGTCTTAAAAGCAGATTCTATCGAACCGCTTGTTGTCTTTGAGGAAAATAAAGATTATATAAATCAGGTAATCGAAGAACAGCTTGACTTACAGGCTCATAATATGGAATATAAGCGGTTCAGGGAACTTCCAGATGATTGGCCAAGTTTTGCTTTCCAGTGGACTGTAAATAGAGCTGGTGTGCCAAGTGAGGAAGTAGTTCCAAAGGCAAGAGAAGAACTTGCTCAGCGCGATCAGGTAGAAAATGTTAAAAAGCTGAAATATGAGATCGCAGAGCGGACTGAAAGGGTTGTAGCTGAACAAATGAAGAACTGCGGCTGTGAGTGAAGCTCAGGAAATATAAGGAAAGTGAAATGAAAATAAAATGAAAGTAAAGAAAAAGTGAAAGTAAAGAGTAAATAAAATACAGGAAGTGGAGACGAAATAAAAAACGAAATAAACTTTTTTAAACAAAAATATAGGGCTTAAAAGCCCTTTTTATTTTTTAATCTATTTTTGGAAAGTTTAACGGGAAAGTAGGTAAAATTATATTTACTTTCCAGTTTAATCTGTACTCAGATAGATTAAGATTGATTAATCGGGTTGGGATACTTAATCTGTCAGGGGGAAAAGATCCACGATTCCATTACTAGTTACTGTATATACTTTTCTTCGAGTCCTTAAAAAATTGCTTCAGGATCCGAAATTCAGATCCCTTGTCTATATTACCTTTTTAACTCTTGCTATAGGTACTATTTTCTATCATAACGTTGAAGGCTGGAGATGGCTTGATTCTTTATATTTTTCAGTTATCACCCTTGCAACTATAGGATATGGAGACTTTACTCCCAAAACCGACCTTGGAAAAGCATTTACAATAATTTATGTTTTTATAGGCATAGGAATTCTGATCGCTTTCATAGATCCAATCGGAGAACTTATTGTACAGCATAGAATGGAAAGAATAGAGAAAAGGAATCATAAAGATAAAATTTCTGAAACCGAATTAAATTTCTCAGGGGTACTTGGAAAACTTGAACACAAAAAATAAGCTTTGAAACCTTTGAAATCTTTGAAATTATCTTGTATTATCTTAATTTAGAAAACTCAAATCCTCTTTTAATAACAATTTCAAATTCATGTCAAATATATTAAATAATACTTAATAATTGTAAATTGTTTACAAACAACTTCTTTCAATTACTAAATTTTGTTTTAATGCGAAGTGAACAATTTTTGAGATATACATTTGTTCTGCGTTTTCTGCTCACATTTTTTACTCTATGTTTTACTTATTAGATATTGATAACTTAGTCCCATAAACTTTTTCAGGTATATGAATACTTGAGTTAAAAACTAATATATATCTTTAAGACAGTCTATTAATACCCATAAAAAATATGTTTAAAGAGGGGTCTTTATGTCAAAACATTGTGGAACATCTGGTAGCCAGAAAGTCGGAGCAGTTGATGCAAAAGCACAGCCGAAAACTTCAGCTCCTGATAAATCTGCAAAAAAGAATGTAAAGCAATCAAAACCGGCAAAAAAAGAAAAATAACAAAATAAACAACCCTCTTGGCAGTGGCTTATTATTTCACCGATACCCGAATACATGGAGCACAATATAAGTTTAAATTCTGTTATATGCAAAAAGGGGACATGTAACAGGAATAAAATAATAAGCTATTGCTACTAAACCAATACCAAGGCTGCCTGTATTAATAATACAGGCAGCCTGTAAAATTAATTAAGTTGTTTTCTTTTAAAAATCTCTTTTTGTCTATAATTTTCTTTTATTTGTAATTTTTCTATTAATTTTTACATTTTTAAATATAAAATAAAAGGTAAGTTGTTATCTAAAATTCCTGAATTATTCCTGAATTAATTTCTTTACATAGACTTTGATTTGAAATAATAAAGTTATTAGATCTAATTTAGATCTAATACACTAATTTCAACGCTTTCGTTCTTTGAAAATTGAAAAATATGTTTTCTTACTATCTGCTGACCTCTAAAATACAATAATGTATATTATATGATTTACAGCTTGCGTAAAAAATATTTTATATGTTGTTAACTATTAACTTTATTTAGAAAAATATTTTTAGGAGACGGTTATATGGCAAAGAATTCTAAAACTGGAGACAATAAAAGAGAAGGAGCTGTCTGTAATAGATCACAGACAAAGAATCCTGTTACTGGTCAATGGGTTAAAAGAGATACAACCACTGGAAAATTTATGGATGTAAAAGTTGATGGGAAACCATTTAAAGGAGTTAGAAAAGAAAAATAATAAGTGTATTTATGAATAATAACTAATTTTTAATTTATTTTTAAACAAATAATAACCAATTTAAAAATATTTCTTTTTAAATGAACAGGATATGTAGATAAGTTACTAAATTTAATCTTGTCCTTTTAAATATTCTTTTTTGGTATAAACTTAGTTTATAATTTAATATAGCTTATAAACAAGTAAAATTGAAATAGAATAATTCTGAAAGGGTAGATAATAAAAAATAATATAAATTTTTTTAAATAAATAGCTTTTATTTCAATTGCCTGGGCTGCTTATGTTCGGGTATAACCGGCAGAGGCATCGTATTAATTAAAATTGGGTTTTTGATGTCCTTTGCCCTTTCAATAACAAGTTCTTTCCCTTTCTGTGTAAGAGCAAATAATGGAATTGCGGCCGCTACCTGTACAAGTGGTTTTGCAAGTTCTCTTATGTAGCGCGAGGCACAGCTAATAACAATATCTGAGTTTCCCAGAAGGGCTTGAGCCTCTTCTCTATTTACGCCAGTAACGTGTACTGCTATTATTATAAGGTCAAGTCCAAGTTCGGATTCAATTTCCCTCGCTGTTTTTGCAGTATCAGAATCAGCAATTGTAACAGCTATTTTTTTATAACCAAGTTCTGCAGCTTTTCTAACCCCACCTGCAGGATCAATAATTGCAGTTGCGGGGTCCATCACGGTTCCGCCAAGTTTTTGAATCTGGTTTATAACGCCCTCAATAGGCTCAGTTTCTACAAGACCCGACATCCTGCCCCCTATTCCCTGCACAAGGGCTGGATTGTTGGAAATTACGGTTCCTGCTCCATCACAGGCAGTTACTGTAGTGTCAAGAAAACTTCGCCTCAGGCCGGACATCATTATTTCGGAAGCTCCAAAGGCCACGTAAGTATCATCATCAAGAAGCTTTCGTCTGGGTGTAAACATTCCAAGCTCCTTTATCCGGAATTCCATATTCCTTTTGACTTCTTCCGAAGTTATATCCTCAATTCCTCTAAGCTTGGAAAAAAGAGGGCACCATTCAACTTCAGGAGTACCTACTTCCACAACTTTCTCGTCTTTTATAATAACTCTAGTTTTTCCCAGTAATTCAATGATGTGAGGCATACAAACACGCTCTATTAACCTGATCTTAATCTTTAAAAAGCTGGTTGTAATATATTTCATGATTTATTACTTTGTTATGCAACCAGTTCTGAATTGTTTCTATAGTAATTAAGTGTAATTTATATAAAAGTAAATAAGAAGTAAGTTAATAATGGATCTCTAACAAATATTCAATAGATAACCTAATAAAGAATTTAACAAAGATCCAATAAAAATCCAATAAAAAACTTCAAAAAATTAAAGTGGTTAGATAATAAATTATCAAAATGAAAAATAAAATTAATTAAAAAATTAAAATATAATTATAGAATTTAGAGCCCAGCCCTTTCTACAATTGTATCTGCTACCTGTTTTGCATCTTTAAAAGGAAAATCTTCTGCAGTAAGTAGTTTTCCAGCTTCTCCTGCAGTAACTTCAAGATCTCCTGCTTTACATGTAGTGTCTGCACCTGCAGGAAAAGCGGCAATCAATTCTTCAGGTGTGTTTATAGGAAATTTTGCGTTTTTAAGGCCTGCAACGATTTGTCCATGGATTTCTTCTTTAACAGTCATTTTTTTATCCCTCAAATTTTTTGTTTTTGGGTCTTTACTTTTCTTTTACTTCATTGGAGCAAATTGCTTTAACTTAAATCTCAATATTACTTATACTTCGGTTATTGATATATACTTAATCGGCATTGAAATGCACTTAATACATTGAAATATATCAATATTTCAGCATCTTCAATATCTTAAAAACTATCAGCTCATGAGCATTTATGGATTAATCAATTATTAGCAGATATTGAGTGGGTGAGCTTTTTTGCAGTCAAAATATGTTCAAACAATCTATTTGATTTTTAGACTGTTTGATCGAGTGCACTATACAATAAAACACAAGAAAGCCAGGAATTTTCATAAAAAAGTTTCAGTTAAATAAAAAATTTGACGACAAACTTTTACTCTCTGGTAATAAAGAACATTAGATAATTTAATAGTAAAATATTGAAATATTAAAAGTTTAGAAATTACATCCCGTTGTATAAACGTTAAAAGCATTAAATCTGGCTTTCTATGTTTTGTAGCGTATTTTCTGCGGGTTTTTTCAGATGCGGAGTTTGAAGCGAAGAATATATTTCATTTAAACCCTGAAGGATTTTGAATCCTTTTTCAGTAATCATATAATCTCCTCTTTCGTGCTGCTGGAGAATCAGGCCGCTTTCCATAAGTTTTTGAAGATGGAAAAGTAAGTTTCCTCCTCTGAGTCCTGTAAGTTCGGAAAATGCAGAGAAACTTTTTGTTTCAAAGGAAACTGCCCTGAGAATTTCGAGCCGTTGCAAGTTAGAAACCGGTTCAAGAATCTCACTCATAACAATGCCGGTCTCAAGAGCTGTAATATCAGGTTTTTGCTCCTGGTTATCTGTGTAAATTCTCATAGAGCGCATAAGATTTACCTGTTTGACCAGAAGACTGGAAACTTCAGAAAAACATTTTTCACATTTACTGAAAGGAGCTTTACAACTAAGTTCTTCCAGTTTCTTTTTATTATTTAAAATCGATGACTCCTCTACTTTTCTCTTTTTAATCAGCGCAGCATTCTGCTGGAGAAGAGCCGTAAATGCAGAAGCGCAATTTTCTCTTTCAGGACATTTCTTAACCATATGGCGCTCAAGCCCTGTATCAATGTCCTCAAAAAGGTGATTTAGAAGCACGTTTGAGTAGCTGTCTCTTATACTTTCAAGAGCAGCTTCAAAATGCAACTTGTTTGTATATTCCATCACTTTTTTGATGTCATTATGCATCTCGAAAAGTTTTTCTTTAATAGCTTTTACATCAAGCTCCTGATTTGCAGGCTTTTTCAAGTCTATGGAACTCTCAATTTTTACATTTGTTTTTTCGCTTCCATTTCCCATATAACTATATTTTCCTGCTTTATTTTTAAAGTTTTTGCTATAACTTTTAAGGTCATCAAGATGTAGGTACTTCTGGACACATAATTACCTACGGATGAAATATACAAAAGAAGAAATGAAAAAGTAGTAACAATGAAGAAAGTAGTAAGCGGATAAAGAAAAGTAATAGTCGCAGGTAGGATAAAATAGGAAAAGAAAAAATTAATAAAAGAAAGAAAATAGAAGAAGAATAAAGTAAAAAGAAAAAAATAAAGAAAATAAAACAGAAAAATAAAACAGAAAAAAGATATTTAAAAACACTTTAATACAAAAAGGAAAATTATTAGTAATTATTTCTGTTTTGCTGTATTGGTTTCTATGTTCTACAATTATTATCCTAGCAGTCAAAAGTCGCTTTTTTATGCATAATTTCTATTCCTAAGTCGGGCAACTGCATAATTTTTGCCTACTCTACGCACAAAAAAACGATTCATTGGCCGTTCTTTCTTGCCTGTAAACTAACTTCTCTAAGGTGATCCCCGACAGACACAAAGTCATTAGCATCAATATCTATGGCTATTATTTTTCCATTGTATAGCTTTTCCCACTCTTCTTGATGAGCTTTATAGATATGTTTTGCTTTGATATCAATTGTATTACAATCTGGCATTGGGTTCACCTGTTCGATTGAATCCTACCTGATACTATGTTCCATTATCTAAAAATAATAATATCGGCTTTTTATCCTTTATCTTCTTCAATCAGAGAAAAAAGAAAAAATTATTCTGGAATGGGAACATTCCATTTAAAATCTTTACACTTATCGCCAATTTCGCAATTTTCAGAACAGTACTCGCAAAGGTCCATTTCATCATCATGTATCCATTTTTTCCAGACATCATTTGAATTCGTTGTTCATTTCTTCTGGTCTTCTGTATCTCCTATCTGCATAAAACCTTTAATTATAAATTAAAAACATTTTCTTCCTTCAATAACTGTTCTGTGTAATTTCTTTCACGTAATAGTCTTTCATCAAAACATAGTAGTAGGCACTATTTCCATTTGTGATTATTTCATTCCAACCATCCGACCAACAGTCGGAGTCATCGTTCCAGTAAGTCCCATCTAACCTTTCAAATCTTATCTGCTCTGGCTGTCTTTTCCCTTCCTCTCTTGCTCTCTTGTTTGCTTCAGCCCATACCTCGTTCAGGTCACCAACATATACGCCTAATCCATGTTTGTCTTCTGCTAGTTTTTGAGCGGTTTCTCTCCTGAGCATCATTAGTTATACTCCCCTGATAACTGCATAAAGAGCTTCCCCGCTCTCAATACATCCGTTTTTGTCAAGTGCTCTTATACTGTCCTCTGTGACGTGCAAATCAAAAAGCTCGTCCGGGTCCTCTGCCAAGTTCCTGATATCATCAATTGCAAAATCTATTAGTGTTGGTTCTTCGGAGTTTGTTTTTACTAAAATTTCCTCATAATTGTTTAATTCTGCGAGTTTTTCAAGAGCTTCGATAATTGTCATTTGCAATATTATTCCTCCTGGTCTTCTGTGTCTTCCAGCTGCACAAGTCTTTCTCTATAAAATCGTATGTAGGATTCGGACAATATTGTCCTATTCTTTTCCAGCCTCTTCCATCTATCCCGCCTGCAGTCCTCATATATTCTTTTCCGCATTTTGGACAAATATCTTTAGGAGTTGCTCCTCTTTGCCCTGTCTTCTTTTGATTTCACTCATTTTTTAACCTCTCCTTCTTTTCAATAGTGGAGCACAACATATACCAGTTTCGAAAAAGAATTTAAGCAGGGATTCTGGAAAGATAGCTTTCCTCGTATCCCCTTTTAACGTATTCAACAGTTCTGAGGACTGCAGGTCTACAAGGCCATATGATTTTGGCTATTCCAGGTTCGAGTAATTCAAACTCTGCTCCCTGTACCTTAATAAGGAGGATTTAGAAATGAAAACAATTCACAGAACAACAATTGCCTTGTGTCTTTTGCTAGCAATTCTTTTCCTAACTATAAGATCTGCTGCAGTTGCAGACGTAATAGAGATAAAGGGTCCATTATATAAAGGAGAAGATTAAAACATGTCAAAAATTGCAATGGAAATATACCAACTCAAAAATAGGCTAAAATCTTAAAAATTTCTATTGGAAAACAGTTCAGGGTATAAACACAAGTAGTATGAAATATAGAAAACTTTGTAACACTTTGTTTATATACAAGCACGTTTTTACCTCAGTTTCCTATGGAAAATCTGCTTTTTAGAAAGTTGTAAAAAATGACAAATTATTGACCGAAAAATGGTCTACTTTGTTTACTCAATAAAATTAAATGGTATCGGTTAAACCTGCCTATGTGTTTTTATTTGTAGCTATTCCAAAGACTATAGACAGGTTTTGAGAAATCGCTATCTATCGACTCGATATATCGACAATGGTATTTTTCCTATCGATAACCCCCCATCATCAAATACAAAAATATCTGAAGAAACATATAGGCATTTTCCTGAGATTCTAAACCATCGATTTTATTTTTAAAGAATGAGATAAGTGGGATTTAAACATTTTATAAATGTAAATTCTAAAGAAGGAATCCTATTGTACCCCATATTAAGAAATTAAGTTAATTTCTTTTCCTTTTCGTCTAGAATTTTTGTTATTAGAGGCTTTAAAAAAGGAGCGTCTTCAATTGCTGTATCCCAAACAACCTCAAGATCAACACCAAAATAACCATGTACTACTTTGTCTCGAAATCCGGCCATATCTCTCCAAGGAACTTCAGGATACTTAATTTTTAGAGAATCTGGCAAATTTTTTGTTGCTTCTCCAATGATCTCAAGAGCCCTTACCACTGCATATATTGTTTTTTTATCTTTAGAAAACTCTTCAAAATCAAATCCTTCAATAAAATTTTCTATATTTTCAATTGACTCAAGTATGTCCATTAAAAAATCTATAGGATCTCTTTTCTCTGTTTTCATAGAGTTTTTACCTCATTTAGAATTCTCTTTCCTATATTAGGTTTAAGTGCACTTTTCATTACTAAATCGACTTTTATCCCTAAGAGATCACTTAGATAGTTTTCTAGTTCAATGTACTTCAAAAGTCCTGGTTTCTTATCAAATTGCACTAGTACATCAAGGTCGCTATCTTTGGTTTGCTCTCCACGAATATAAGATCCAAAGATCCCAATATAACTTACACTATATTTTTCTTTTAATTCAGGTAGATATTGCCTTAATATCTCAATAAAATACTCTGAATCTCTTAGCTCTTGAGAAAGCATTGTTTATGAAATCCTCCAAACAGCTCCACACAAATATGGTGAAACAAATTTATTGCTAACTGGAATATGTATTTTATCCCAAAATAATTTCGCTTTGTAAATTTGTCAATCAAAATTTCAATAATGTACACGCTTTGCTGTAAAACCTGTGTATTTTTAAAGAACGATGAGAAGATTACAATTTAGTTTTATTTGCTTAGGCCAGCACCTATTGCAATTCCAACACCAACACAAAGTCCAATTCGTACACTGTTCATTAAATCACGCAATAGATAACCTAATATCAAACATGTGCTGAACCCTACAATGAAATATAAAAATGCTTTTTTTATCTGAAACCTTCTCATGCTCATCGCCAGGAAATTTAGACTTGTTATATCCTGAAATTATTTCATCTATTTAAGGATAAAGATATATGTTTTAGAAGTCGGAAAATACATAGATTTTACCTTAAAACCTGTGTGTGAAAACACTGCAAAATATACAGATTTTATAGCAGAATTACTAGAAAATAAATAACTTCCATTTGATAATAAGTTAAAGGATCGTTTATAATGGCTTCTTCAAAAATGACAAAAAATTATACATTTCATCCCCCTGAGGATTACGATGACCACATATATGATATGCTTCCTTTTTACTTATCTTTTCATCAGGAAACTATCAACCTTATCAAATCGTTTCCATCCAGCCCGAAAGTATGGATGGACAGCGGATGTGGGACAGCTTCTCTGGTAAATAAGGCTATTAAGGAATTTCCGGATGCTAAATTCCTTTTAGTTGACCCTTCGGAAGGAATGCTGGATCAAGCAAGGAAGAAATTATCTTCATACCCTGAAGAAAGGCTGGAATTTTTGGGAGCCTGCACTACACAGGAATGTTCTCAGAAATTAAAGGAAAAACCAGATGTTATTACTGCTATTCAATGCCATCATTATCTTAGTCGTGAGGACAGGAATAAAGCCACTAGCGTTTGCTATAACCTATTAAAAGAGGGTGGAATTTACATCACATTCGAGAACATTAAGCCTTTAACTGAAGAGGGTTTTATCATAGGAAAGCGATACTGGAGCAACTTTCAGTTGAGTCATGGCAGGAATGAAGATGAAATAAAGAAGCTTCTGGAACGTTTTAATACTGATATTTTCCCTATAACCGTAGATGAACATCTAAAGCTGATGAAAGAAACTGGATTCAAGATAGTAGAATTATTTTGGTACTCATACATGCAGGCTGGTTTTTACGGCATTAAATAATGATATTGTAAGTTTTCCTTTTTTTGTGTCTTTTTTTTCATAGAAATTTAGATTTCTGAAAAATTATAAAGTACTTCTAGTATGCAGAACTGACATAACTTTGTTAAAAACTATAATTATTTTCTTTTCTGTTCTCTTATGTGCTCATAGATTTTACTTGACATACAAATAGGGAAAAGAATTGATTTTATTTTATTATAAAAAGAAAAAAGTTATTATAAATCCTGTATACAATTAAAAATTACCAAACTGTGCTTTATAACTATCTGCCAATGAAAAAAGAAAATCTTTTTTCTTCTTCCGTCTTTCTTTCCTTGAATTTACTAATGTCAATACATTGTTCGAGTTCAGTTTTCACAAGTTAAGCCAACACTTCCTGTATTAAAGCATCGACTTCCCAGGAAACAGGGCCATACTTAGCAATATAATCTTTTGGTCTTAGATCTGAAAATTTAGCAGGATTAGAAGGAGGGTTGTAAGTTTGTACTTGTTCGTATGTTAGGCCAATTTTCTTAACCTTAATCTTCCAGCATAGCCTGAATTTTTCTAGCCTATCTGATATCCCGGACCATATCTTCACCCTAAGAATCCAAATTTCCCAGGTAAAGAACAAAACAACGTATTTTCCCTTTTGCAATTTGGCTCTTGAACCTCTTAGACGCATCTTACATTACAGTACAAGAACTATAACCCTTATTGATTATAAGCGTTGTATGGCATTTTCTGGCTATTTTAGTAGTTATTCTACCCTTTTTTTATTTCAGTTCCCTCGGCTGCTTGTTTTCAGGCAGAACAGGTAAAGCCATTGTATTAATTAAAATCGGGCTTTTAATATCCTTTGCCCTTTCAATAACAAGTTCCTTTCCTTTCTGGGTAAGCGCAAAAAGAGGGACTGCCGTTCCTACCTGGGCAAGAGGTTTTACAATATCTCTTATGTATTTTGAAGCACAGCTCGTTGTAATATCGGTATTTTCGGCAAGTATTCGGGCTTCTTCTTCTCCCATGCCGGTAACATGTACCCCAATTATTATCAGGTCAAGCCCAAGTTCGGATTCAAGTTTACGCAATTCTTTTGCAGTTTCGGCAAAGGCTACTGTAACTGCGATTCTCTTATAGCCGAGTTCGGCTGCCTCCTTAACTCCTTCAATAGGGTCCATTTTTGCAGTTGAAGGGTCAAGTACAATTCCTCCGCGCTGAGTAATCCCATTTATGATGCCGTCAATTGGCTCGGTTTCTACAAGGCCTGACATCCTGCCTCCTATGCCCTGAACAAGCGTCGGATTGTTGGATATTACAGTTCCTGCACCTTCGCAGGCAGTTACGGTTGTATCAAGCAAACCTCGGCTAAGTCCTGTCATCATAATTTCAGAGGCTCCGAAACCTACGAAATCCTCAAGTTCCAGCTTGCGTTTGTCGGTAAACATTCCGAAATCGCTTATTCTAAACTCCATATTCTTCTTTACTTCTTCTGGAGTAATCTTCTGAATTCCGCGTACCTTGGCAAAAATAGGGCACCAGTGGACTTCTGGCTGTCCGACTTCGATAACTTTTCCGTCCTTTATTACTACTCTTGTTTTTCCGACTAATTCCATTATATGGGGCATGGTTACACCTTTTAAAATTGATCAAAAATATTATTGTTAAGAAATTCAGATTCGGTAAAAATGATAGTTAACGTCTGTGATTATTATATAATAGCTTTTGGTTTTTTATTTCTATTATAGAATTCTTGATTTCGAGTTTTCTTTCGAATTTAAAGTTAAAAGTTTATCAATAAAAGAATTATCAATTCCTATTGCAAGCTGATCAATGTTTTCGATATTTTCGATATTTAAATTTAGAGCAGATTTAATTACTGTTACAAAAGCAGAATTTTCTTTTAATAATTTCAAGATCCCTTGTTGAAAATCTTTTTTTCTTTTTTATTTTTGGAGTTTTCGGATGCATATATAAGGGTTTTTTAAGAGCTATAGTCATTTTTGGACTTATTCTTTCCATCAACATATTTGCCTTTTTCCAGCCTGCAAAACTTACTTTTTCAATACCTGTTTCTAAAAGTATATCTCCGGTTTATATTTGCTACGGCTTTGCCTCCTAAGTAAATGTAGGGGAGGGCTCGAGCTAAAATAAGTGTTATCTGCTGGGTGAGTTGGATAAGTAACGCCGGGTCCATAAACTCTTCCAATATCTCTTTAATATTGAAGGCAGTAGAAAATAAATTTTGTTATAGAGAGGTTGAAAAGAGAAATTTTTAAGTTTTAAGTTTTTAAGTATTCATTTGGCAAAATCTAAAATATTTTTCTTTTTTACATAAATTATGTAAAGCCCGCTCGCCTGCGTTGAGCGTTTTGAAATCCTTAATTCAGAAAACGATCCTTTTACTTGAGTGACACTAAAATAAAAATTGGATCAAGATTGAAAAGGTTTTTGAAAAGAATATTCAAAAAGATTAAACACAAGGCTGGAAACTGTATTCTTAATTAATTGTTAATTAGGACTTCCTTTTATTGAGATCCAGTCTAAAGGAGAACTGGCTAGATTATCTTGTTTCCATACTTCTCAAATAATTAGAAGATTGAAATAAAATGTAAAAATGAAATTTTAAAGTTTTTTGGATATTTTGGGTACTTCAACGATATTATTCTAGCAGCTAATAAGGAGGCTATCCCAAAACTCATTTTTTCTGACATATTCTAAATTCTCAAAATTAATTCAGCAATTAGAAGCTCAATTGATAATTTGGAATACAATATTAAGAGAAGCAATTTAGAGTTTTAGGATCAGCTCAAGTCATAGAATAAAATGGGAGCAAGGGACTATACCAATGTTGACATTCGTACTACCTAAATTAAGTCAAGGTTCCACTAAGGTTTTTAATATATTTGATGATTATTATAGAATTGATCGCGAGGATTTACACTTAATTTTTAAAAAAAATCAAAAGCATGTTTTCTTGAAGATGTTAAAGAGACTCTCTCTTTTTAAATATTATTCTTCTTTTTGTGTGTAATTCTTTGTAGAAGTAAGTATAGATTATGGGGGTATGCTATATGAAAAATTATTCAGTTGTTTCAGTAGTTATATTGCTCGGCGCTTTGTTCATAATACTTACAGGAACTACCCTTGCACAGGATATGGAAACAAATGACACAGAGGCAAATGTCACAGAAGCGAATGACACAGAAGCTTTTCAACAGGCTTTAGAACAGGATGGATTCATTGTACAGGAAGGCGAGCTGGCTTACTTTGATTTACTCAGATTATTAGAGGAAGGAGTACTACCTTCTGCATACGGAAACAATCCCACAACAAAATATCTGATATATTTTGTTCCACCAGCACCTGGTTATGAAGTGGAAGACCGAATTAATCAAATAACCAGTACGCTTGGAGTAAAAGAGAATACAACTCCTTTCTGGAGCCTTCGTCCTGATGAGGCTATTGTTTTCGTGGGAAGAACCCCGCCGGAATGCAGGTACTTCAGTTATGATAATATGTTAATGCACAGGACAATTGGAAATGAGAGGAGATGGATCTTTGCCAACGTGGTAGATACGATAAACAATCTGGTTATCAAAACTGAAGGAACGCCAGATGGAGAGCCTGGAAATCCATTCGATCAAAATACGGTAATAATCATTACTGCTGACAGAGGTATTGACCAGCGTGTCCGGGCCGCTGCTCAGTCTTCAGGATACGCAGACAATATAATAAATACCCAGGTTCTTCCCTCGGCCATATTGAACATGGGCTTGGAGAACGATTCAGATACATTTGCCTCATTTGTCCGCCCTGCCCTATTCAATGATACACAGGCTGAAGATAATTACATCAATAATACACCCGCGACTATTTTCCGCATTACTCCCAACAACACTACTGAGCTGGACCCGTATGATTATCCAGAGCTAAGGGTCCGTGGGACAGGACAAACAGAGTTTGATCTTACGGATGATCTCGAAGAGTTAAGGGTTGCGATCCTTGACAGATATAACGAATCGAATGCCACAGAGCTTCCGACCAGTCAGGCAGTTCCTGTGGGGGCTGATGCTATCCAGAGAGGAATCAATGGCGTAGGTCCTACCAACGATGCAGCCTATATATGGACAGCAAACCAGACTATTTCTTCACCGACACCTCCTTTCTTTAATACTTCGGAGTACTATCCTTTCCTGAGAGACCAACCAATTACTCTGGGCAATGACACAGATGAGTTCATAATTGTCTATGGAGTCAACCATGTAGCCACGGGAAAGGCAACGTACTCGAACTTCGCAGTATACGGAGCAGATGTGTGGAATGGCGTTAGAGCAATCACTGATGAGGATTTCAATAGCTCTGCTGAGGAATATCTTCCTGACAATCCCAATGCGAAATACCTGTATGTCTACAAGCTCGCCAGGAACTGCAGCGAAGACGATCAGTATTGCTACGAAGTTCCCTATGGTATGGGAGTTCACGGTATAGAGCTGGATCAACCGATTGTTATTACCTGGAGGCTCTATCTGGAGAATACAACAAAAACTGGACCTTCTTACTCAGAAATAGTGTATGATAGGGCTATAAAGTTTGATCAAAAGAGTTAAGACAAAAGTAAATGGGATGTAAGGTCAATTCAAGCTTTGACTATATAGGACCTTAATCCTATTCTTTTATTTTTAATATTCATAACGCCAAAGCCTTATTTTATAATAGTTTTAGATCTCATTATTCAGTTTTTATAGCATAAACTTTGTTATTTAAGACTTCTGACAGTACCTAAAATCTTTTTTTATATATTGTAGAGCTTTTATGCGTATGGCACTTGGAATGCCGGCTTCCTTAAAAGGATATTTTAATCTCAGATTTCTCACTACTTTTTAATTAATATTAGACTTTCAGCTTTAGTGCACGTATTAATCGGTATTTTCCCAAGCCGGATTTAAGAATAAAGAACCATGTAGCAGGTTAACAGTTTTACTACCGCAATTTAATCAATACACTGCCAAGGATTCTAATAGGCCTGACACTAAATAAGCCAGAATGGGGTATGGTATATGAAAAATTATGTGTTAATCATAATACTTAGTGTTTTGTTTATATCTTCAATAGGAACTGGCCTTGCACAGCCTGTGAAGATTGATGCGGAAGCAGATAACGTTGAAGTTTTTCAACAATCCTTAGAACAGGACGGATTCATTGTACAGGAAGGTGAGGTAGGTTTCTTTGACCTTATCAGGTTGTATAATGAAGGGTTAATTCCTTCTGCGTACGGAAATAATCCTACCACACGGTATATGGCATACTTTGTGCCTCCTGCTCCTGGTTACGAGGTAAACGAAAAAGGGTCTCAGGTCGCGAAATTGCTTGGGAAGAGTGGAAATGCGACTGCTTACTATAACCTGCGACCTGATGAAGCTGTTGTCTTCGTAGGAAGAACTCCACCTGAATGCAGATACTTCAATTTTGATGCCAATTTAATGTTCAGGACATATGGAAATGAAAGTCGATGGATCTGGGCTAACCTGGGAGACCCGCTTAATAATGCAGTCATAAAAACCCAGGGTACACTCAATGGAAAGGCTGGAAGTCCTTTCAACCAAACAACCATAATAATTACTACGGCCGATAAAAACACTGATCAGCGCATCAGGGCTGCTGCCAGATCCGCAGGATATTCAGATGGCCTGATTAATACTCAGGTACTTCCTTCAACCAGATTGAACATGGGGCTGGAGAATAATTCTGATACATTCAGTATATACATCCGTCCGGCCTTATTCAAAGACAAAGAGGCCGGCGACATTTATATCAATAATACTCCTGCAACAATTCTCCGCATTACTCCTAAAGAAAATACAGGGGTGACTGAACTCGATCCTTATGATGTACAGGAACAAAGGGTTCGTGGAACCGGGAAAACAGAATTTAATCTAACAGATGATCTCGAAGAGCTGCGGGAAGCAATTCTCAAAAAATACAACACATCTAATCCTACAGAACTTCCGACAAGTATGTGGATCCCGGACGGAAATGATGGCATGCAGAGAGGCATCAATATTTACGGGCCTAATAACGATGCCTGCTACTTATGGACCGCAAACCAGACAGTCTCGTCTCCTACGCCTCCTTTCAATAATATCTTGCAATCTTATGAGTTCACGAGAAATCCGGGAATTACTCTTGGCAATGACTCCAATGAGTTCATAATTGTCTATGGGGTTAACCATGTAGCCACAGGAAAGGCAACATATACAAATTTCGCGCTCTATGGAGCAGATGCATGGAATGGGGTTGGCGCAATCACTGATATGGATATAAATGGGACTGCTGAAGAATACCTTCCGGAAAATCCGAATGCGAAATATCTGTATGTCTATAAGATTGCCAGAAACTGCGATGACCCTGACTGTTACGAAGTTCCATACGGGAGAGGAGCCTATGGCATAGATCTGGATCAGAAGCTTTTTATTGCTTTCAGGATTTACCATGAAAATGCTACAAAGACCGGGCCGTCCTACTCAGAGATTGTGTACGATCGGGCTATCAAGTTTGATCCAAAAAATGAGGGTAAGCAATAATGAAATTAAAGTAAGTTAAAATCCTTGCAGAAGTGTGTTTATTTATTCTCACACTTCTCAGCTTATTTTTATTTTAAATATCTGATACTTGTTTACTATTATCTATTATTTTTTTATCTGTTATTTTTTTTATATTATCTGTTAGTTGTTTATATTTACTGCTTCACCAGATATTTAGTATTTATTGGACCTGCTTTTCTGTTAAAGCTGCGGGCGCCTGTCTATAATTCTTTTTGCCTTTCCTGCTGTTCTCTCGATACTGCCTTTTTCAAGAAGTTCAACGTTTGTTCGGATATTAAGGACAGCCTTGAGTTCATGCTGGACATGGTCCTGAACAGCTTTCAGGTCCTTAAGTTCACCTGTAAAAGCATTATCTTCGAGTTCGACTTCAACTGTGAGTTCGTCAAGCATATGTTTGTTCCTGTCAAGGATAAGCTGGAAATGTTCGCCGACTTCTGGAATTCGGGAAATAACGTCCTGGATCTGGGATGGGAAAACATTAATGCCTCTTACGATCAGCATATCATCAGCTCTGCCAAGCAGGCGGGAGATTTTTGTGGTTGTCCTTCCGCATCCGCATTCGCATTCGAGCAGTTTTGTCATGTCTCCTGTGCGGTACCTGATATTGCAGAAACCTTCTTTATTAATGGAGGTAAGGACAAGTTCTCCTTTTTCACCTTCAGAAACCTGTTCTCCGTTTTCATCCAGCACTTCGACAAGGAAGTTATCGTTCCAGATATGAAGGCCATCCTGTTCCTGGCATTCAAAGCCCACACCCGGGCCAAACATTTCAGAAAGGCCGTAGCAGTCATAGGCTTTGAGGTTGAGCCTTTTTTCCAGGGTTTTTCTTGTGTTTTCTGACCAGGGTTCTCCTCCGAATATTGCAGCTTTTAAGGAAAGTTTGTCTACAAGGTCAAGTTCTTCTGCAGTTTCTGCAAGATAAAAGGCATAGGATGGAGTACAGTGGACAGCAGTAACCCCGAAATCGATCATCATTTCAAGCTGCCTCGCGGTATTTCCAGTTGCTGCAGGCACAATCATAGCTCCCATTCTTTCTACGCCGTAGTGAAAGCCAAGACCTCCTGTAAAAAGCCCATAATTCATGGAGTTTTGGACAGTATCGCCTTTCGAAAGGCCTATCATTGTAAGGCTCCGGGCAATAAGATCTGACCAGGTCTCAATATCTTTTGAGGTATAACCTACAACAGTCGGTTTTCCGCTTGTACCTGAGGATGCATGAATACGTACGATATCTTCTTTTCTGGCAGCAAAAAGCCCGAAAGGATAGTTGTCCCGAAGGTCTGTTTTACGCGTGAAAGGCACTTTGTGGACATCCTCAAGAGTTTTAACATCTTCAGGGGTGACCCCTGCCTCTTTGAACTTCTGTCTATAGAAAGGGACGTTTTCGTAGACCAGCTTAATGCTCTGTTGAAACCGTTTAAGCTGGAGTCTCTTCATTTCTTCGGGATTCATTGTTTCGTATTTAGGCTGCCAGTATTTCATTGAAAAGACCTTCTTTTACCTTTAATTTTAGTTTTAATTTTTAGCTTCCATTTTTTGCTTTAATTGATTCTTTAACCGTTTTTTTAAATTGTGTTATTAATCAGATTTCAGTCACATTTTTTATTTAGTGTTTAATTCTAAACTTCTTCTGAATCATTCTGAATATAATTTATGAATAAGATAATTTGAACTAATTTTAATCGAATTATTTTAAATTGAATTAATTTAATTAAAATTAAATTAATTTTAGTTGATTCAATATCCATGATATGCTTCTGCATGTCACGACATATTAAATAAGCTGTTACAATAAGATAAAACTTAGGAAAAATTAATCTGTACTGTAATTCGTTCCCTAATATAAATATTATTGAAATAAGTCTTTACTCTTGAAAAAGCAGTTTTGAGATATTGTTATTCAAAATCAGTTAATTTAATTATTCCGGAATAGTTTACTCCAGAAAAGTTGTTGCAGAAAAATTGTTCCAGAATGATTTATTTTAGAATAATTTATCCCAATAATTATTTTAAAAATGATTCATTCTTACCAATATTCGTTTTATCAATTATTTCACTTTATAATTATTTATTTATAAGCCTTAATCTGCCTCTAAATTAAATATTTTTACTGTAAAATTCTTTTTATTAAAATAATAAGTTATTGAATCAAAGTATACGCTTATAAATTTAAGAGAAATTCACAGCTTCTAATGATAAAGGTTAAAAATCTAAATCCAGAATTCCGGAATCTGCAGATACAAATTCCAAAAAATTTTTCCATTTTCTCTGCTCCAGGTGTCTGAAAACAAGGTAAATCACAGCTTTTAATTATTATCAAAGATAATATTTCCATATGACAGACAAAATATACTTCCTGTTCCCTATTTTTTATGCTATTCTTAATACTGCTTCTTTTGCTTTGTATGGAATGGATAAATTTAAGGCAAAAAAAGAAAAATGGAGAACTTCAGAGCAGAGTTTACTGATTATTTCTTTTTTAGGGCCTATTGGGGCCTGGCTTGGAATGCAGTATTTCAGGCATAAGACTCAGAAGCCTTTATTCAAACTTCTGATACCTGCATTTATAGGAATTCATGTCCTTCTGGTTTTCTGGGTCAGGTTTTAAGCCTGAATTTATTTATGTTTCTCTAACTAATAATAAAGATTTAATATAAATAAGATATTCAAATAAGGACAAAAATCTAACATTATTTTTATTTTTTGTAAAACCTTTTTTATAGTATTCTCTACATAGAATTAAAGAAGATTCTTTTCCATTCATTTTCCTCATTAAATAAACTTTATTAGGTTTTTAAAATTTATTTAAAGACAAATAAATAGACGACATCTGGGGACAAACTATTAATATTTTATTTAACGTTATTTAAAATCTTGATTTTATTTTAAATAATTTTGGTAGAATTTTTGAACTACTGGGGGTTATTTTAACGGCTAATAAAGATAAGATAAGGATTGCTATTGCAGGAGTAGGTAACTGTGCGAGTTCACTTCTGCAGGGAATTGAATACTATCGAAGAAAGAATGATATTGAAGCATTCGGCCTGATGCATCAGAATCTGGGGGGCTATATGCCTTATGATATTGAGGTCGCAGCAGCTTTCGATATTGATAGCAGAAAAATAGGAAAAGATGTATCAGAAGCTGTTTTTTCCCTGCCTAACTGCACTACAACTTTCTGCGGTGACCTTCCTGCCACAGGCGTTAAAGTAAAACCAGGCAGGGTTCTTGACGGCTGTTCCGAGCATCTTAAGAATTATCCTGAAAAATGCAGGTTCCTTTCAATTGAAGGAGAAGGAGCAACAAAAGAAGAAATAGTAGATGCCTTAAAAGCTTCAGAAGCCGAAATCCTTCTGAATTATATGCCAGTAGGGTCTGAAGCGGCTGCTCGTTTTTATGCAGAATGTGCTCTTGATGCAGGCTGCGCCTTTATTAACAATATGCCTGTATTTATTGCAAGCAACCCGGAATGGGCAAAACGGTTTGAAGAAATGAATATTCCAATTATCGGGGATGATATTAAATCCCAGCTTGGAGCAACAATTGTTCACAGAACCCTTGCCGACCTTTTTGAAAAGCGAGGGGTGAAACTTGAGAGGACTTACCAGTTAAATACCGGTGGGAACACCGATTTCCTTAATATGCTCAATAAAGACAGATTAGCTTCTAAAAGGGAGTCCAAGACTGAAGCTGTCCAATCCGTACTCCACGAAAGGCTTGAAGATGCAAATATTCATGTAGGTCCAAGCGATTATGTGCCCTGGCAGAAAGATAATAAAGTCTGTTTCTTGAGGATGGAGGGTAAGCTCTTCGGAGATGTGCCTATGAACCTGGAACTTCGGCTTTCCGTAGAAGATTCTCCTAATTCTGCAGGCGTTGTAATCGATGCCATTCGATGCTGCAAACTTGCTCTTGACAGAGGGACAGGCGGAGTGCTTTATTTTCCTTCAGCATATTTTATGAAACATCCACCCAGACAATATTCTGATGATGAGGCCTATCGCCTGACTGAAGAGTTCATCGCAGATGAGCAGTGATCTAAAATTAATAAAGCGTAGCCTATAATACAGCTAAAGTAAAGTAGTATAAAAATAAGTAGTATAAAAATAAATACATAAATTCTTTAAATTTATATACATTGCCCAAAAAAATCTAAGTTTAGGAAATACTGGATGCTTCTAGAGAGTCTCTAGAAGCCGGATTGCCCGAATTTAGGAAGTTAGAAAAAAGTTACTTAGATAATTGTTTTTCAACTTCTTCGCTTCCTGCCTGAAGCTCCTGTTTTTGCTGAGTGTCAATTTCAAGTAATAAGGCATGAAATTCGCCTATATGGGTCTTTTCTTCTTTTGCCACGTCCAGAAGGACGCGTTTTATATTTGAATTTTTAGTCAGAGCAGCCATTTGTTCGTATAGATTTATGGCATCAAGCTCAGCGACGATTCCGGCTCTGAGAATCTCTTTATCAATATCTCCTTCCGAGATACTTTTTAAGTCTATTGGCATTTTAGATAACAAGTTTTTTCACTCCCGCTCACTGTATATACATGTTTAATGATAAATGGTTTTCAAATACAGTAAATTTAAATTGTCTGATCATAAATGTATTATATAGCGGCTATTGTTAGCCGCTGTAACTAATTCTGTAAATTGCATTGTTCTCGTCATCTGAAACCAGCATGGATCCATCAGGCATTACAAGGACATCTACAGGTCTTCCCCAGGCAGCCATTCCCTGTAGCCATCCATCTGCAAAAGGCTCATAATTGACGGCTTTCCCGTTTTCATCAAACTTTACAAGGCTAATCCTGTAGCCAATTGGGATTTTTCGGTTCCAGGAACCGTGTTCTGCAATAAAAGTCTGGTTCCTGTACTCTTCAGGAAACATTGTGCCTGTATAGAAGGTCATCCCAAGAGCAGCCACGTGAGGCCCCAGTTTCATTTCAGGCGGTGTAAATTCTGAGCAGTTCCTTCCTTCTCCGAATTCAGGGTCAGGGATATCTCCTCCGTGACAGTATGGAAAACCAAAATGCATTCCCTGTACAGGTGCCTTATTAAGTTCATCAGGCGGAGCGTCATCGCCAAGCCAGTCCCTGCCGTTATCAGTAAACCATAATTCGCCTGTTTGAGGGTTCCAATCAAAACCAACACTATTCCTTATTCCTCTCGCAAAAATCTCAAGCTGAGTGCCGTTGGGCTCCATCCTCATAATTGTGCCGAAGCGGGCATCCTCCGCTTCCAGATTGCAGACATTGCAGGGCATCCCTACAGGGATGTACAATTTCCCATCAGGCCCAAACTTTATATATTTCCAGGCATGGGAACGTTCTGCAGGAAAACTGCCGTTAACTATAACCGATTCTGGAGGATTTTCAAGCCTTGTCTCAATATCGTCATAGCGTATTATTCTTGTAATCTCAGCAACATATAGAGACCCATTTCTGAAAGCCACCCCATTTGGCGAATCCAGGCTTTCCGCAAGTACAATCACATTATCAGCTTTATTGTCCTTATTTCTGTCAGGAAGCGCATATACAGCACTGCCCCTGCTCCCAACATAAACCGTACCATCAGGGCTAAGCGCCATTGACCTTGCGCCCTCAACATTCTGGGCATAATAATCTATAGAAAAGCCTGGTGGAAGATTAACACAGGCAAGCCCGGTTCCATTTTCCCCACAATCATTAAGAGGGACTGTTCGCAGAGCTCCATAAGCTACAAAAACAAGAACAACCACTGCAAAAAAGCCGAATAAAAGTTTCATTGCTTTCATTTCCCCTCCCCAAATCAGTTTTAAAGTAATTACAGAAAATAATTACAGATTTGAGTTATTCTTACTGGCATCCTTTCTGGCTTAAATTATTCCTTGGGTTGAGCTTTTTAACTGATTCATTTATCTGTTTTTAATGAGAGTTTTTGCAGTTTCTATCAGGGCTTTTTCAGTCTCAGGTTCTGCATATTTCTGGCCCTTCCACCTGATAATTCCTTCAGGGTCAAGCAAAAAAACATAAGCAAGGTTTGTATCTTCTATCCCAAGAGCCTGCAGGTAACCTGAATAATCCCCATAATATGTAATTACATTATCATGTTTCTCTGTCGGGATTCCTGACCTCATTCCCGAATCAATTACCCAGGAGACAAGTTTCCAGGCGGCATCTATCATGGGAGCTTCATATACTGTAAATCTGCTGTCTTTTTTGAATACCCTCTCAAAAGGTTCGATCCAGGAATCAAGCATCCCCTGGGCATTTCGCACAAAAGCAACAGCAATAAGTGCAACTTTTCCTTCTGCATCTTCAGGAAGGGTTACCACTCTCCCTGCAAGAGATTTTGAAGTGATTTCAGGAAAGGGCTTCCCTAATATGGTTTTTTGAATTTCAGGATGCCTTGTCTGCTTTGAAGTAAATTCCTCTTTACTCACATACCTCAACTCCCCTAATAAAACCGCAAATAAAAAATAAACTCAAAACAAAGGCGCGTTAAAAATAAATTATATCGAGATTTTTATTGGAATTAAATTTTATTTTTTTTCTTTTAATTTATTCTTTATTTCTGTAGCTTATCTTATTTATATCATTATATTTGTTCACTTTATTAATTTACTTCTTTAATAATTCCGATTTTTAACACATTTTATTTTTTGGTAAACTACATTTTTATAAACATTTTTAAAGTTGGATCTAATGTGAAGTATATTTTAAAATTAAGTATTATATAATGTAAAATTAAGTGATATCTAAATGAAGTATAATGTAAATGTAATGTAGCAACTTAAAATCAACATCAAACTAGATTAGATCAGAAGCCAGTTCAGGTTAATACTTTCACCTGACTCTCTAAAGCCTTTTTTAGGTATTTCTTCTATCTTGAGGTAATGCCTGTCTCTAATTCCCGAATAAAGAACCCTTATAGGCGGATTACCTTTCATGTAGACATGGACAGTTTTTTTGCGTCAGTAGAAATCAGGGAAAGCCCAGAACTTAAAGAGTTGCCTGTAATTGTAGGAGCAGGGCCCAAAGAAGGAAAAGGAAGAGGGGTTGTAAGCACATGCTCTTACGAGGCGCGAAAATACGGAATTCATTCTGCAATGCCTATTTCCCAGGCATACAGGCTCTGCCCACATGCTGTTTTTTTGCCCGTGAATATGAGGCTTTATTCTGAGGTTTCAGTAAGGATAATGAGGCTTTTAAAAAAATATTCGGAAAAATTCCAGCAGGTTAGTGTAGATGAAGCCTACCTTATTCCAGGGCCTGAAATTCACGATTATGAAGAAGCTGCTATTTACGGACTAAAAATCAAAGATGAAGTTCAAAAGCAGGAAAGAATTACCTGCTCTGTAGGAATCGGGCCAAATAAGCTTATCGCAAAAATGGCATCAGGCTTTCAAAAACCTGATGGATTAACTGTGATCAGGCCTGAAGATGTTAAAGAATTTCTTTTCCCCCTGCCTGTTTCAAAGCTTCCGGGAATAGGAAAGAAAACAAATGATGTCCTGAAAGTCAGTGGTATTACAAAGGTTGAACAGCTTGCAAACTGTGACACGCAGTTACTCTGTGCAAAATTCGGAAAAATAGGGCTCAGGATGAAACAGATGGCTAATGGGCTTGATTTTGAGGAGGTTCAGGAAAAAGAAGCTGTAAAATCCATAAGCAGACATGGGACCTTTGAAGAAGACACAAGTGACCTTTCAAAGATTACAGGAACACTTGACATGCTTATAGAAAGCGTGCACAATTCTCTACTTAAGCAGCATTTTCTTTTCAAAACCGTGACTTTAATAGTGCGTTATAAAGATTTTTCTACATATACACGCTCAAAAACAGTCCCTCTCTGGACTTCGGATGTGCTTGTAATTAAAAAAACTGCTATGCATCTTCTCTCGGAATTTCTTGGAAGGCAAAATTTCAGGCTTATAGGCATAGGGGTTGCAAAGCTTCGGGAAAGAGACGAAAAACAAGCCTTGATTACGGACTTTCCCTAAATAAAAGCTTATTTTTAATAATAAAAAGCTAATTTTAAAATAATAAAATACAAAAATTTTCCCGGAATCTATTGTATGGCTGAATTACGCCTTATTTATGTCTTAAGTCAGTCAAAATGGAGCCTTCATTGTCCTTCTGGTTATAAAGTTTTATAATAGAAGGCTCTATTTGATTCAATGGAAAAATCTGTAAAAATGGTTCTGGCTTTTTTAATTATTTGTGTCCTTACACTCGTTATTACCTATGCCACCCTGCCTTACATAAATTACATTTTTGGGGCCTTTATCCTTTATGTTATATTCAGGTTCCTTTATCAGTTCCTGATAAAAAGACTTAAAATTCAGAAACAATTTGCAGCGGTTTTTGTAATAATTATTTCTATTTTCGTTGTTCTTATCCCTTTTTATTTCCTTTTGAGTATAATTGTCGGAGAAATCCAGCAGCTTTTACTTGATCAGGAAGCAATTGTTGCATCCATCCAGTCAAGCGGCCTATTTTTTGCTAATTTCCTTTCAAGACTGCATATTCCGGGCAATATCCTTCAGACACAGATCGAAGGAAAGGTTATGGATATAGCATCCCAGGCTGTCAATTATACAAGTCTTTTTGTCCTAGGTTCGATCCAGAGTTTGAGCAGGCAGTCTATTGGGCTATTAATAATGTATTTTTTGCTGTATTATCTGTTTACACAGGAAGATTCGGCTTTTGTGCATAAAATCTACCTTGCAATTCCTTTTAATGACCAGAATACCGATTCTTTGCTCGAAGAATTCAAAATCATTGTCAGAACCACACTTATAGCCAGCGGAGCTGTTTCTATTGTTCAGGGGGCAATTCTTACTGCAGTATTTCTTTTCTTTGATATTCAAGGAGCTTTTTTATGGGGGGCTATTGCAGCGATACTTTCTTTTTTACCTGTTGTAGGGGCTCCTTTAGTGTGGGTTCCAGCAGCCATTTTTCAGATCATCCAGGCAGATTATATGGCAGCAGTAGTTATCCTGGCTGCAGGGCTTTTCATAAGTGTTTTAGATAATTTCCTTAGGCCTGTTATTCAGAAAAAAGTTGGAGAAATCCATCCGTTTTTATCTTTACTTGGAATTGTGATAGGGGTATCTCTCTTCGGATTGATAGGGATTGTTATAGGGCCTCTTCTGCTATCTTACTTCGTTCTTACTGTTGAAATGTTTTCCAGGGAATATCTTTCTCATAATTCATAAAATGGGTAAATCGAAATAACGATTAAAAATTAACGATTAAAAAATACCTGAATGCATATAGGATTAATAAATAAATAAATAAATAAATAAATAAATAAATAAATAAATAAATAAATAAATAAATAAATGGAAAGAGAATTAATTAACCATTTAATTATTTAATAAATATAATAGTTAGTGAATATATTAATTTAAAAAATTCTCAATAAACTTAGTAAATAAATTTTGAAGTGAATCTCTGTGATAATTGAAATTCTCGGGAGTGAATCTTTTGGAGCCAGGTCACTCGCCTGTTATGTAAAAACTCGTGAGAGAAATGTACTAATAGATCCAGGGGTCGCTCTGGCTCGTTTACGTTCAAGGCTGCCCCCTCATCCTGTAGAAGTTGCAGCCGCTTATAAAATTAAAGAAAAGATCCTTCTTTCCTATAAAGAGGCAACAGACCTTGTTATCAGCCACTATCACGGGGATCACATGCCTATGAAGGCTGAAGACCCTTACCAGTTCCCTTTAGAAGTACTTCCTTCTCTGGAAAGAGTAAGGCTCTGGTGTAAAGGCCCGGAAAAGATTTCCAGCCTTTCTGCAAAGCGCAGAAAAGAATTTTCTGATTTTCTGGGTTTTGACCTTCCTGTAGCCGAAGGGGTTAAATCCGGCAATATAGCTTTTTCTTCTCCTGTTCCGCACGGAACCAGGGATAAAGGTTTCGGAACAGTTATGATGACCCGAATCTGTGAAGGAAATGAAGTTTTTGTCTATGGTTCCGATATCCAGCTTCTGGATAGAGAAACAGTTCTCGAAATCCTTGCCTGGGAACCAACAATTGTTTTTGCATCCGGGCCTCCCCTTTATCTGTCGCATCGGGTTCCTGGGATCCAGAAAGAGGCCTTTGAAAATGCCCTTCTTCTGGCCCAAAATGTGCCTGTCCTCATCCTGGATCACCATTTATTGAGATCTTTCGAAGGTTATGCGTGGTTGCAAAAACTGGCAGAAAAAGTTGATAACAAAGTTTTATGTGCTGCAGAATTTATGGGCAAAACACCTGAATTACTTGAAGCCCAGAGAAAAAGCCTTTTTAAAAAATTTCCTGTACCTCAAGGCTGGCATGAAGCCTATGCAGCGGGTAGAACAGATTTTAAAGAATATATCTAAATATGAAACTCAAAGTATTTTTCACTCCTCCCAAAAATGCTTCTGAATACATATACTGGATTACGGTGCGTATCAACTTTTAACATATATTCAGACTATTTATACATATTAGAAGCAATTTTTAACAGCAAATATGAACGAAGTTAAAGATTAAAAAGATCAAAAAGATTAAAGGAGCTGGAATTATAGAAAATTAGTCATTATTATTTATATTTTTCAGTTCCTTTGAAAGTTTTTCATAGTAATCATAAAGCTCTTTTCCCCAGCCCAGAGCAGAGGGCTCGAAGCTTAGCACATACTTTCTATCAAAGACGCTGTGTTTTGGAAAGAGAGCTATTGCCATAAAATTATCTGCTGCTACAACTGCAGGAATCTTTTCACAATCCGTACAGACAAAGAGTTTGGTGTTTTCCCTGCTAATAAATTTTTCAGTTTGTTCCTTATAATCTTCAATCCATCTCTTCAGGACAGTGTCCGGAATAATAATAGAGACAGGAATCTCTTTTTCAGCGATTTTAAGAAAGAAAGACGGAAATAGAGGATGAAAATAAGGAAGCACCACTTTCAGTTTGTTTGCCTTTTCAACATTTTTTACATATTCCGGGATCATTTCAAACATATGATCTATTTCAGGTTCGATTGTGACAGAATGCCCAAGTTCATTAATCCGCCTTAATAGAAAGGTAGGAACCTGGCTCATTTCCCGGTCGGCCCAATAATCCGGATTTTCTTCAAGAACATAAAGTGTATCTACGAGGGGTTTCATTTTTTCTGCTACTATTTTTCCTATTTCGCTGAGCTTATAAAGTTCTTTTTCCTGAACTATAAGATGCTGTTCTTTGAGTTTTTTTACCTGGGGCTGGACTGAAGTTGCACTTGCTTTAAGGGCTTTTTTAATTGTCTCTATATCTTTTGGCCCTTCAAGTAGAAGGAGAAGTACATTCTTCCTTTTTTCAGAGAGGAGAATCAGATCGAGTAGAGAGTTTTCCATGTTATGCACCTGGACTGGATGCTCGTAATCTTAATTTTATCTAACTCAATATAGGGGAATTAATATGTTCGTTAAAATATAGGTTTAAATTTATAAAGCTTGAAGTTTGGCTATAATATATCTTCCCTTCGAGTTATAAAGCTCGCGCATTTCTTATAAAAAATTTTTATACTAAGACTATTATTTTATATATTTTTTATTCCGGCTGCTTTTGAAATATTTCTAAATTCACTCTAAAAATTTGATCCACTTCTTTTTAACTTTAATGAAAGTCTTAAGATGTATATTCTCCGAATTTAAGCAGACACTTTTGTTAGAGTAGGCAAATAATTAATTACATACTCTTATTTGATTTATTAATAATAACTATCGGTTTATTTAAAGGCATTTCTCTTATTTTTTATAGCTTTTTTCCATTTTTTAATTTTCGCTTTTTTTCATCTTATTTCTTTCATCTTATTTCTTTCATCATTTCTATATTTATGACAGTTATTTTTTGAAATCCCAAGAAACGTCTGTATATAAATAAAAATCAAGATTAGAATTAGCTATTATATTCCTGTAACATCTTAATGATCAGAGGTTTCAGGCAGGAGATGTCTCTTACTGCTATATCCCAGATGGCTTCGAGATCAATTCCTAACTCCCCATGCACCATTTTATCTCTGAGCCCGATCATATCTCTCCATGGAACTTCCGGATGCCTGGCTTTTAAAGAATTAGGTAGATTCTTTGTTGCTTCCCCAATAATCTCGAGAGCTAAGATTACAGCGTATATGGTTTTATTATCCGTGGCAAAATCTTCAAATTCAAATCCTTCAATAAAATCCTCTATTTTTTCTATTGAGTCAAGGATATCAACCAGAAAATCCTCTGGATCTCTTTCTTCAGTTCTCATTAAACCATTGCCCCTATATGAACTTCCTTTCAATAAAGAAATTATGTATCAGATCTATTTGGCATTTTCTCCTGTACTTTTCTTGGGAGATGGAGTAGAAGTAAATAAAAATTATCTTTTAAAAGCGCATTCCGTCTTTGCATTGTCCAGAATAATTCCAAGAATCAAGAAAAGGAACGCTGTAATAAATTGAAAAAAATTTTTGTCAAAAAGGCCGCAAACAAACAAAATAAGCCCCAGGGATAAAAAAATTAAACTTAGATGATAAAGTATAAGATTTCTTATTTTTAAATTATAAAATCGAAAGAGAGTTTTATTTATATAGGCTTTTTTTGAATGCAACTCATGTTTAGTTAATAAAAGAGCTTGATCTGAATAAGTACAATTTGAGGAAGATTTTCGATCCAGTATTTAACCCCCAATCCAATACTTTCTGGAAAAAATTTATCTAAATAATTGTCTGCTTTTATAACGACTTCATGAATTAAAGGTTAATGTCGGGTTTATAAAAAATATGCTAAAGACTAAAACATATATTCAATTTAATTTTTAAATTTCAGGAATTTATTATCAGGATCCTGTTTAAATAATTTTATTTTAGGAAACATTTTTATCTAAAAAGTTTCAAAAATTGCAGTTCACTTTAAAGCACATATTGCCAGCCTTCCTTCTTCAAAGTTTTCCTGTGAATTTCATATCCTGGCATGAGTTCTCCAACTAGCTGCCAGAATTTAATCGAGTGATTTTTTTCTTTTATGTGGCAGAGTTCATGTACCACAACATATTCAAGCTGTTCTGGAGGAGCCATCAAAAGCTGGAAATTTATTCTTAAGATGTTATCCGCTGAACAGCTTCCCCATCTTCTCTTCTGATATTTTACTTTAAAAACCGGAGGAGTTATACCCAGTTTTTTAGAATATATTTTCAGGATCCCACTGATTTTTTCTTCCGCATTTTTAGAATAGAAGTCCCAGATTGCCTTTTTTACTTGAAAAGGAAGTAAGTTTTCCGGAGTGCCTTCCGGGACTGCAACTATAAGTTCAGAAGTAAGTTCGGAAGTAAGCTTGGAAGTTCGAATTACTGCAGAAGGTTTTTTAATATTTTCAAAATTTTGAATCTTCAAAGTATATTCATTTCCAAGATACAGATAGATTTCGCCTTCACTGTACTGTTTTTTTTGATTGGGTAATTTATTTATCTCGAACCAGTCAAGTTTTTTGCATATCCAGGCTGACTTATCATTAACCATAGTACGTACGGCTTCAAGTTTGAGTCCCCAGGGGGCCCTGAGTTCAACAGTCAGGTCTGGGCGGACTACTATTTCTGCCCTTTTTCTTTTTTTATTGAACACAATCTCATATTCTATAGTTCTGCCACACGCCTTGATACTATCTTTTTTCCTCATTCAGGTTTCCTCAATCCGGACATCAAACTTTGCTTAATTCTATATCAAGCTTCTGTTTAAGTTTTCCTCTATTTTCCGGATCTAATTATTTAAAATCAGAGAAAGCTCTGGCTAATATATTAGGATATTTAAATCTGGAAACATATATATGATATTTATATTGAAGACTCTATCCAAATTAAATAAAGCATATACGTTTAATGAATTTATTTAAACTTTAAAATTTAGATCCAAAATAGACAATAAAATTAGAAATAAAGTTAACAGGCCTAGTTGACAAAATAAGATAATAGAAATTAGGTTAATAGAAGTTATAATATTAATAAATTAGAATAATATTAATACATTAGAATAATAATAATAATAATAATAATAATAATAATAATAATAATGATAAACAAATAATAAAAATAAAAATAAAAAATTATGATAATATAAAATTGAGTAGATGATAAAAAAATGAATTTGATATTATAAAATTTATATTGATAAAATAAAAATCTTAAAATTAAAAATCTCGAGCTATTTACAATGCAAATAATACCAGTAAAGTTATCATATAGTGCCGCTTATCAATATTTTTGAAAATGCTAGTATTTTGAAGTTATCAGTGTTTGCAATCTCTACATTAACCTATTATTTTAGTATTAATTGTTAGTATTATAACTAAAAATTTATTTTATACTGTATTTATATTGCTTATTTTTTATTTACACGTAGGCCGTATACATATTATAAGCTCGAGTATAGTGCTCAAAAACCAATAAAGTAAGCACCTTTGTAGCTTCATCAAACCTGTAAACCAGGACATAAGGTCCTATATGAATCCTCCATTTTCCTGAAAATTTATCTTCAAGCGGAATTCCCATCTCCGGCCTGTAAGAAAGAAGGAGAAGCCGTTTTTTCACATAGTCATATCCCTGTTTATCAAATTCACATAGTTTTTTCAGACTTTTATGGACTACAGGATGAAGCGCCACTTTATATGTCATTTTTCAATACCTTCCAGCAGATCTTCTATCCTGTATACTGTAAAATCATGTTTTAAACTATCACGCTCAGCTTTCTTAATTCTAAGACAAAAGTCAGGCTGAAAGGCTTCTTCTGATGGATATTTTATTTCATTAAACTTTTTTTCAAGTTCCTTTAACTGGTCAAAAATTTCTGCAAGTGCCATATTATCAACTTAATTAGTTTATAAAGGCTTCTTACGCTTTTATTTAGTTTCCAGTCCGTTTTCCCCAAAGACTTAAAACTCCCTTTAAAAATACCCTGGATATCCAGGGAAAAGGTGTCCCCTAAAACACATTCAATTAAAACAATATTTAATGTAATAATTTATATAAATTTTGGGCTCTATATAATTCTACAAATAAGGCTCAAATCAGGCTCTAATCGGGATATGTCAGGCTAAACTAGATAAATCCGGAAATAAATTCCTATAAGAGACTCATTCTCATAAAGATCCTTATTCTTTTCTTAACTGCAATAAATGTATATTATTTTCAAGCATTAACTGAGGTTTCCCGCGAATTATTATATATTTTTAGAAATAATATCTATTCTGAAACTAAATTTCATGAATTCTTTTATGAATTCTTATGAATTCTTTCATGAACCCCAATTAAATAAAAACAAAGGAGAATTTTAATGCAGTACAGCATGGGTATTGACGCAGGAGGCACATACACCGATTCGATCATCATTCGGGACTCCGATGGCAAAGTGATGGATTCGAATAAGGCGCTTACCACTTATCCTGACCTTCTGGAAGGAATTAAAAATTCCATAGACGGCCTGGATGAAAAATATTTAAAAGATATAAAAATGGTTTCGGTTTCCACAACTCTTGCTACAAATACAATCCTTGAGAAAAATGGCTATCCTGTGGGGTTAATCCTCGTAGGCGATTATGAAATTCCTGAAAAAATGCATGTTGAATTCCACACCGTTGTAAAAGGAGGGCATGACCACCACGGAGCTGAGCTGGTCCCCCTTGATATGGGGGCAGTAGAAGCTTTTGTACAAAAAGTAAAAAACAATGTCTCAGCTTTTGCAGTTTCTTCTTATTTCAGCGTCAGAAACCCTGCCCACGAACTGGCAATAAAAGCCCGGATCCAGGAACTTACAGGCCTGCCTGTAGTTTGCGGGCATGAACTTTCTCTTGACCTTGGAGCCTATGAACGAGGAATTACAGCTTACCTGAATGCCCAGCTTATTCCGATTGCAAACCAGTTTATCCGTTCAATTAAAGAAGAAATTACAAGGCGAGGAATGGATGCAAGGCTGCTCATGCTTAAATGCGACGGCTCAGTGGTTGGCATAAATGAGGCCCTGGAAAAGCCTATAGAATCCATCTTTTCGGGACCTGCAGCAAGTCTTGTCGGCGCATCCTATCTCTCAGGGCTCGAGACCTGTGCAGTAATTGATGTAGGTGGGACCAGTACTGATGTGTCCATGCTTGAAGACGGGCTTCCCGAACTCTGCGCGGAAGGAGCGATAGTTGGGGGCTGGCAGACAAAAGTTAAGGCTATCCGGATGGAAACCTCGGCAATGGGGGGAGACAGCCATATCTGGATTAAAAATATGAAGCTGAATATAGGGCCAAGAAGAGTAATGCCCCTCTGCGTTGCAGCAGTTAAATATCCGGGTTTTCTTGACGTGCTAAAGAAAGGAAGAATTCCAGGAGCCATGCATCTTGAAGAAAATGTGCAGCCCACTAAATTTTTCATAAGGACAGGAGCCGAAGCCTCAGGTCTTGGCAGACTTGAGCAGGAACTTTTTGATAGAATCGGGGATTTTCCAACTTCTCTTAACGATATCTTCTGGGATACGCAGAGGTCCGTTTCTCCAGGGCTGCTCGACTCGCTTATAAGAAAACGGCTTATTCAGGCAATAGGTTTTACACCTACAGATGCTCTGCATGTGCTTGGAGAATACACAAAATGGGATAAAGAAGCCTCAAAAATAGGGGCAAAACTTCTGGAAAGGTATACTCAGATAGACCATCTTAAACTCTGCAAACAGATCAAAAAAGATGTTGCCCTAAACATGGCTCTAAACCTGATATCTTTCATTCTTAAAGACGTCTCTCCACAGGAAATAGAAAGGATTTTGTTGGCTGACAGGTTCACCCAGTTCAGGATGAAAACTCCTGTTGTCCTTATAGGAGGTCCTGTGGTTGCATATATTAAAGAATTAAAAGAGATTCTTGATGCTGATATTATAGTGCCTGCGTATGCCGATGTAGGCAATGCGGTAGGAGCTGTTGTTGGAAAAGGTATAAAAAGGATCGAAATCCTGATCAAGAGTACCTATACAAAAGATAAAAAAAGGCTGATCCTCCTATTCTCGCCTATGGGCAGAGAAACTTTTAGTAATTATCTTGAAGCGCTTGAATATGCTGAGACTCTTGGCAGAAGGCTTGTCATGGAATATATGACAGAAGCTGGCCTGGATAAAGGTCAGGTTCAGATAGAGGTCAGCAGAAAGGATATAGCTCTGAGCGAAGCAGGCACAATACCTGTAGAAACAAAGCTTGTTTTTGTTGGGATAGGGATGCCGAAAGTATAAAAATCAGGAGATTTAAATAGGAGATTTAAATACAGGATAGGTTTAGGCAATTATTTTTTATGCTTTTAAATTGCCTATTTCTTTAATTATTTGATTATTAATTACTTGATTATTTGACCACTTGATATTTGATTATTGTATTGATTACTTGATATTTGATCATTTGATTCTTAATTATATAATGATCCATTTACTTGAGTATTCGATTGTCGATCATCTAATTATAGTGTGTAAGTTACCTCCTTATTTAATCTGGTTTTAAAAGGAAAAATAATCTGAGTTTACTGATTCGTTAGTTTAATGATCCAATTATATTTTCTTGATGGACTAATCTGCTCTATTTTATAAAACAGGGCAGCAAAAATCTGTATTTAAAAGATGGAAAAGCAATAAAAATGGCAAAATTCATAACAGGAGAATTAAAAATGCAATACGGTCTTGGCATTGATGCCGGGGGGACCTATACTGACTCGGTTTTAATTCGGAAATCGGATGGAAAGGTTCTGAGTTCCAGCAAAGCCCTTACAACTTATCCTGATCTTCTTGAGGGAATAAAGAAATCAATTGATGGGCTTGACCAGGAAAAATTAAAGCTTGTAAGCCTTGTTTCGGTTTCGACCACCCTGGCTACAAATACCATTCTTGAAAAAACAGGTTATCCTGTAGGGCTAATCCTTATAGGAAACTATGAAATCCCTGCAGACTCGAAAATTGAAAATTATATTATGGTAGAAGGAGGGCATGATAGTAATGGCGAAGAAATCATGCCCCTTGACCTTAAGGTAGTGGAAGATTTCGTGCTCAGAATAAAAGACAGAGTCTCGGCTTTTGCAGTTTCTTCTTATTTCAGTGTCAGAAACCCCGAACATGAATTACATACAAAGGCCCTGATTCAGGAACTTACAGGCCTGCCTGTAGTTTGCGGGCATGAACTTGCCCAGGCTCTGGGAGCCTATGAAAGAGGGGTTACTGCCTACCTGAATGCCCAGCTTCTGCCTGTTGCAGACGAGTTTTTAAAGACGGTAGAGACTGAGATTAAAAGGAGAAGCCTTAACCCAAAGATTGCCATGCTTCGTTGTGATGGGTCTGTTGTAAGCATGCAGGAAGCTATGAAAAAACCCATAGAATCTGTCTTTTCAGGGCCTGCAGCAAGCCTGTTAGGAGCTTCTTATCTTTCAGAGAGCGAGACCTGTGCTGTCATTGATGTTGGAGGCACAAGCACTGATGTATCCCTTATTTGCAAAGGGGCACCTTTTCTCAGCGAAACCGGAGCAATTGTAGGGGGCTGGCAAACCAAGGTCAGAGCCCTGAAAATGGAAACCTCGGCTATAGGAGGGGACAGCCATATCTGGGTTCAGGGGGGTAGAATAAATATAGGCCCTCGCAGGGTTATTCCGCTATGCAGGGCAGCAGTTCTGTATCCTGGTTTTCTCACTACCTTAAAAAAACGCTGGATTCCGGACAGGCTTAAACTGAATGAACATATTCAGGCAACAAAATTCTTTGTCCGCACAAAACAGAAGCCTCAGAATTTGAGTAAGGAAGAAAGCGAACTTCTTGCTCTTATGAGAGCGGAACCTCTTTCTCTCAAAGATGTTTACTGGGATTGCGACCTTCTTCCCTCAAAAAGAATAATGGACTCTTTAATCAAGAAACGGCTTATTCAGGCAATAGGTTTTACACCCACAGATGCCCTTCATGTGCTTGGAGAATACACAGAATGGAATTCTGAGGCCTCGGAAATAGGAGCCACTCTGCTTGCAAATTTTCTGGGAACTGATAAGCAGGAATTTTGTGTAAGCATAAAGAAGCTTTTTGCCAGGAATATGGCAAAAGATCTTCTTGCGTTTCTCATGGAAGGGGTAGAAAGAAAAGAAATTGAAAAAATCCTTGAAGGCAGTTTCTTTTCCCGATTTAAGGTCGATATTCCTGTTGTTCTTCTGGGAGGGCCGGTCAAAGCATATTTAAAGGAGCTAAATGAGCTTATAGACGCCAGGATTATTGTTCCGGAATATTCGGATGTCGGAAACGCAGTAGGCGCGCTTGCAGGAAAAGGGACAAAGCGTATTGAAATTACAGTACGCACTTTATACAGCGAGTCCAAGTATGATCTCAAGACAAAAGGGGTTTTTGTATACACTCCTACAGGCCGAAGACATTTTGTTGTCAGGAACGAAGCCCTGGAGTTTGCTGAGGCATATGGCAGAGAACTAATCCTTGAATATATGGCCGAATCCGGGCTCTCCCCTGAGCAGGTTGTAGTCAATATGGAAAAAAAGGATATAAAATCGAGCGCATCAGAAATTCCCCTTGAGACCAGGTTCCTTTTTGAAGGAATTGCAAACTCTGATGTATATGAAAAAGCTCTGACTGGGCAGGCTAATAAAGATGAATTCCCTCAAGCCCTGAAAAATCAGGATGAAGTTCTGGATTGTAATTTCAGAAAAGAAATTTCTGCTTCTCGAAATTTGGCGTAAAAAGGGTAAAGTTCATAACTTTCCTTTACGTTTCAACCATGATAGAAGGCTACCAGCCCAATACCTGATCTTTTCATTAAAGAAAAGTTTTGAATTATCTCTATCCATATGATTGCCTATGCAATGGAAATTGTGCATCGTATGCAGAAAGATACTTAAGGAGTTAACATGATCCCAAGAAAAGCGTTTTTGACAAAGGGTACTGGGGTACACAAGGACAGATTGGCATCCTTTGAATTAGCACTGAGAGACGCAAGAATCGAGAAATATAATCTTGTAAGTGTTTCAAGTATTCTACCACCTAACTGTAAAATTGTACCTAAAGAAGAAGGACTTTTAGAATTAAGACCAGGGGCTATTGTCCATTGTGTCCTTGCAAGAAATGATACCGACGAGCCGCATAGACTGATGGCCTCGGCTATAGGCACGGCAGTCCCTGTAAATGAAGAAAACTACGGTTATATTTCCGAACATCACTCTTTTGGAGAAGAAGAAATTATTGCAGGCGAATATGCCGAAGATCTGGCAGCAACTATGCTTGCAACGACCCTTGGTATTGAATTTGATGCTGAAATGGCCTGGCATGAGCGTGAGCAGGTCTATAAAGCAAGCGGGCATATTTTCGATACTTTTCATATGTGTCAGACTGCAAAAGGCGACAAAGACGGAAAATGGACCACAGTTATTGCGGCCATGGTCTTTATTACAAATAAGTGTTAAAAGTAAAAAAAGTCTTGAAATTAAATAACCTGAAAAAAATCAAAAATTCTGAAAAAACTAAAAAAGCCTGAAAGTTCAAAGAAGAAGCTTAAAACCTTTTAAATAAAGCTAAAGGAGCACTTTAATAAAAAGTAGCTTCTTTAAAAGGCTTTTAAAAAAATGAAAAAAAACTGCACTAGAAGCTAAGACCTGACCTTTCTTAAATAATTGGGGATTTTTATCTGAATTTTTATTTGAGTTTTTATTTGAGTTTTAATCTGAGATTTAAACAGAAAATAAAAAACTCATATTTTTGTCTGCGTAAAAAATATACGGGAACAAAAAAGCTTTTCTCAAACTTTTTTGATTATGTTTTTTGAGGACATTTTTCTTCATTATATTCTTCCCGAGTCTCTCTTTTCTGAGTATTCCATTTTCCATTAAACTTATTCAATAGTTCTGGCCATCTGGGAATTTCATAAGCCACAAAGAACGCGCCTGCAAGAATAAAAATACAGCCTCCGAGTGTATTTGGTTGCATAGGCTCTCCAAGGAGCATGCAGCAAAAAACAATGCTGCTTACAGGTTCAAGCAGAGATATAACTGCCGCTGTTTGTGCTTTTATTTGGGATACGCCTCTCATGTAAAGCAGTGAGGCAAAAGCTGTTGCAATAATCCCCAGCGGAATAAGAATTTTCAGGTTTTCAAACAGGACCGGTCCTGATACTGAAATTCCAAAAGGAAGAAGGAGAATAAGGCTGACTGATGTTGACCAGAATATTTGTTCAACAGGAGAATAAATATCCTTCAAATAATTTACCATCATAATTGTACAGCCATAACATAGCCCTGAAATTATCCCGAAAATAATTCCCAGAGTATTATCTGCAATTCCTCCTGAAACTGCAATTCCAGAAAGGTTTGCAGGATTGACTGCAAGCAGTATCCCTGAAATTGAAAGCGTAAGTGCAAGTGTGTCCCGGACCGTTATCCGCTCTTTTAAAAGAAAAGGTGAGAGAAAGGTCACATATATCGGGGCTGTATAAAGAAGAAGTACGGACACAGGAATTCCAATATGTTTAATTGCAGAGAAGTAAGCAAAGGTACAAACGGTATTAAGGATTCCAAGAAGAAGGAGATAATATCTTTTTTGTTTAAATTTAAGGTCTTTAACTTCTCCAATTATTATGAAATAACTAAGAAGGGCTGCAAACCCAAAATACAGTCTGTAAAATAAAATAGAACCTGGGCCCATGTCTTTTATTTCTCTTACAAAGATCCCTATCATTCCAAAAAGAATGCATGAAGCAATAACTGCTATAATTGGTTTGCTGTTTTCTTTAAACATTATAGACATATTAAAGAAGAGATCAGCCGGACAGAATATAAAACTATCTGAAGTAATTAATCAAGAATTTCTAAATATAAACAAATTTTGGCAAAAAATGGCGAGATGGATAGGAAGTAATAAAAAATGAATAAAGAAAAAATCAAATTAAGATTAACACTTTAATAAAACACAAATAATGAAAAATCAAATTGTGGACTGCCACCCCACCCTAAAGGATGGGGTATTCGTGACCCTCTGCGC
>JBNAKO010000056.1:0-11742 GCA_049706495.1 Methanosarcina sp.
AGCTCACTCCCACAGCCAGCTTCTTGCCCTCCCTTTCATTCCTCCTGTATTGGAAAGGGAACTTGAAGTTCTCAAGAAAGAGGAAGAATGCCCTTATTGCACAATCATTAAAGAAGAGAAAGAAGATTCCAGGCTTATCTTTGAAAATGAGGAATGTATAGCGTTTACTCCTTATTTTTCTACAGGACCTTTCGAAGTATGGATTTTACCAAAGAAACATATTAATTTTCTTGGGGTTTGCAGGGAAAATCTTCTTTTTGCTTTAGGAGAAGCTCTGAGATCTGTGCTAAATTCTTATAAAAAACTCTTTGGAGACATATCTTATAATTATATGTTTTATCAGCTTTATGAAAGCCCTGAGTACCATTTAAAGCTTCGCCTCCTTCCTAGAATCTCGATTTTTGCGGGATTTGAATTGAATATAGGTTGTTATATTAACAGCGTTTCCCCGGAAAGAGCTGCTTCTTTTCTTAAAGTAAAGACTATAGATGAAAATTAGTTCAAGAGATTATTATGAAGAAAGGATTTTCTCAAATTTCCGCCCAAATTCAGACTGCTGATCCAGGGACTTCTCAATTTGCTAATGATCTCTGGCTGATTCCTGACTAATAGTAGTTTATTGATGCCTGATTCCTATAAGGTTAAATCAATTCAAAAGATATAAATAAATCAATAAATAAATCAATAAATATATAAATAATAAAATAAATAAAAATAAAATTAACCGGGAAATGAATTCCAAAATTAATTCGAAAATGAGTTATTAAAAATAATTATATAAAAATAAGCTTACGAAGTGGTTTGAGAAAAATAAATTAGAAATAATAAAAATTTTTTTACTAATAAAAGTAAGAAAAAATTTACAGATAAATATATCTACGATTAAAAAGAAATAAAGTTAGAGAAGTAAAGAGACCTGATACATAATGCGGCAATTGCCCTTAAGCTATGTAAATAAGGTCGTATCCCTTTACCTGTATATACCTGAGGATTAAGGGATATAGTATAAAAATATAATACAGGAGTTATAATCCGAACTCAGGAATAGATTAAATTTATTCAACATTCCATCCGGATTTTCAGGCTGATTGGGGTTCATTAGATGGAATTTATAGGTATTTTAATCTGATACATGCGAATTTATTTTTTGAATTCGATAAGACTTAAATTTAAGAACTATGCCTGAATAATTAAAGTCCACTTAAAAATTTTACGAGTTTGGATTTAAGACACTAGTGGGTATAAGACATATAGAGGCAAGGGGAAGCCTGAATTCTTATTAATACTCCTTAACTCCAATTTTGATAAAGGAACAAGTGAGTTTATGAAAAAGCTTCGAATAGGTATGTTCACCTGGGAAAGTTTGTACGCTATACGTGTAGGAGGAATCTCCCCCCATGTATCTGAACTCTCCGATGCGCTTGCGGCAGAGGGACATGAGGTTCACCTTTTTACCCGCGGGCATGAAAACAATGACAGCATAATTAATGGTGTTCACTATCACAGAATTGCAACTGACCAGACAGGAAATATTATAGAACAGATGGACCGGATGTGCGATGGAATGTACTGCCGGTTCCTTGACGTTAAAGAAAGTACCGGAGAGTTTGATGTCCTTCATGGGCATGACTGGCATCCTGTGAACGTACTTTGTAGAATTAAAGCTCAGTTCGGATTGCCTTTTGTGCTTACTTTCCACAGCACAGAGTGGGGGCGTAACGGCAACCGCCATGGGGAATGGTGGGAAGCAAAAGAGATCTCACATAGGGAATGGCTCGGAGGTTACGAATCTTCGGATATAATTGCAACCTCAAAAGTCCTGAGAGAAGAAGTCAAGCATATCTATAAAATTCCTGATTACAAGCTCTGGGAAGTTCCGAACGGCATAAACCTGGGGAAAATAAGAAGACAGATTGATCCAGGAGATGTAAAGAGACACTACGGGATACATCCATGCCTTCCGGTGGTTCTATTTACGGGAAGAATGTCCTATCAGAAAGGCCCAGATATTCTTGTAGAAGCTGCAGCAAAAGTCCTTAAAAAAAGAAAAGCCCAGTTCGTGATGATAGGGGAAGGAGATATGCGCGCCCAATGTCAGAACCAGGCTCACAAACTTGGAATTGAGAACTCGTGCAGTTTTCTTGGGTACGCTCCCGATGATACCGTAATAGACTGGTTTAATGCCTGCGACCTTGTTTGCGTACCCAGCAGAAACGAACCCTTTGGGATCGTAGTCCTTGAAGCCTGGGATGCAAAAAAGCCTGTAGTTGCAAGTGATGCAGTTTCTCTTATTGATAATTTCAGGACAGGAATTGTTGCCCATAAAGAGCCCTCTTCAATCGCCTGGGGCCTGAATTATGTGCTTGAAGGGCTTGGCAGGAACAGGATGGGAGAAAAAGGGTATGACCTGCTCATAAAGCGTTATAACTGGAAAATAATCGCTGAAAAAACCCTTGAAGTCTATGAAAAAATTATTGAAAAACATCATTTCAATACAGGAAAAATTACAGGAAAAATAATAGGTATAGAAACCCCCGGGAAAGTTGAAAAAGTTGGAAACCTCAAAAAGCCTGAAAAAGTTGAAGCCAGTAAAACCAATATAAAAGAAATGATCGAAACAAAACCGGCTAACCTCAGGAAAGCTGAAAAAATAGAATCCAATATTAAAAAACCTATTGAAGAAAAAGAAGCAGATAAAGCGAAAGCAGCTTAAAAATAAATTAAAACCAATAAAGTAATCTTCCAGAAAACTTCCAGAAAAGTTAGCCTGAAAAACTAGCTTAAAAAATTAGCTTAAGAGTTTACTTAAAAATTAGTTTAAAAATGGATCCAAAAAGTAAATTCAAATATAAAACAATAAAGAAATTTTCCCCAGAAACTGCTTTTAAGGAAAAATTTATTAGAAAGGGAAAAAATCTTCCAGGAAATTTCCTGGAAGGAAACTCTTTATTTAAAATTTTATGCAAGGAATTTATTTCAATTAAATTCGATACATTTTTAAATTAAATATATCTTAAATTAAATTAGATATATTAAATCAAATATATTAAATCAAATAAATTTTTAGATTAAATAATTATTACTTTTTTAAATTACATCCTCGTCATCGTCTTCATCGAACTCTTTATAACTGTCGCTTCCGACCATTGCAGCTGAAATCGAATCGATCCCATCAAGCCATTCGGCAACAATGCCGTAGGGGAGCTCGGCCATAACCTCTTCAGGCAGGCTTCCTCCTTTAAGGACGAGCGCTCCGCACTGTGCAGTATAATCGAGAGCAAGTTCGAGGTTATCCGAGGCTTCAGAATCAATAGCTGCTTTTATAAGTTCATTGATATCGGATTCTTCGTCGTAGTCTCCCATAACATAGCATTCAAAGGCGACAACTGCACCCATAAGAGACGTCTGGACCGAATCAATCATAAGGTCAATATCTTCGGAAATCGGCTCGACCTCGGAAAGTACTATGTCCCTGATTTCCGCAAGAATCTGTAAAGCTGCTTCCCTGGAGAGCATGCCCTTATCATAACGTGCAGTTACTTTAAGGCAAGCAAGAATGACATCATCGACCATATTTACAAAGACTGCACTTTCCTTTCCAGCTTCCTCCTCTTTCTCTTTTATCTGGAAACCGCTCTCCTTTGCCCTTCCGAGCCAGTTTTCCCAGCGCTTTTGGGTATAAAATTCATAAGGGACCTGGTTCATTTCCTTTTCAGGCACATGTAACACCGCTTCTAACCTTTTTCATTAATTAATAATCAAACTTCCTGTACTAAAATCTGTTTGTCTAAGCTCACCAGGCCAGCTTTACTTTTTTAAGAGAATAGCTGGCTTCGCACTTGGAATCAAGGCCTTCAAGCACTTCTACAATTTTGCATTTGTCCCCTTTTGAAAGTCCTTCAGGGTGGCAAATTTCATACACTGTGCACTCCCTTTTTCCGCATTTTGGGGGTTCGTACATAATTTTGGCCCCATCAACTGCCTTTCTGGATTCCATTGTTGTAACAATCGGAGCTTTATTTACATCCACTGCAACTACACCGCTGTCATGCAGGAAACATTCATGGAGGTCCTTACTCCTTATCTTTACTATTCTATACCTGCGTCCCGGCTCAAGGTTAAGGCAGGTATTTTTTAGCCGACATTTCTTGCATTCGGGCATTTCACCTTTGAAAATGAATTCAAGCCCTTCTCTTGCAAGTCGTGATCCGATAAGTGTTATTTTAGTATCGCCGTCTGTCATAATAGCTCTTCCGTTTAATTATTTTTCGGGCCTGTGTCTCAAGTTTGAGGAACCTGGAGATGTCCCGAAGATCAGCTGTTAATTTGGATTGATGAGATATTTTAACTGGAAATCATAAATTAACTCAAATCAATACTCTCTAAATTAATGTGTTCTTAAGCAGTAGTGTGAGTATTTTGAGATTCTATTATCAGGTTTAAGAATTTCACTGCTCAAAATCTTTAGTTTGGTTGGATTTAATAGAAATTAATATACTATCATTTGGTTAACAACATCTTTGAAGACATGCTAGTTTTGATGAATCCGAATTTATTAACCAGGGAGTTTTTTCTTCAACCAGAATATGAAGAACTTTTCAACTTATGACCTTTGTGATTCGTGCAGCTTTTTCTGCAGCTGAAGAAGTTAGCCCGTTTCCAAGAATAGTGTACCTATCAGGCCTAATACTATGTGCATTTAACAGGGCTTCAATTATATATTTATCCTCTATACCCAGTTCCGCTGCAGTTGTAGGAGCCCCTATCTTTTTTAAAGCTTCTCTGATCTCCTGCCAGTTTCCTCCATGCAGGTACATCATCATGATTGTTCCAACTCCGCACTGTTCCCCATGAAGGGCACATTTAGGGGCTATTCTATCAAGCGCATGGCTGAACATATGCTCCGAACCGGAAGCGGGCCTTGAAGACCCTGCAATGCTCATTGCAACCCCATTTGTAACAAGGGCTTTTACTACAAGCCTTGCGGAACTTTCATGCTCGGGTTTGATCGAATCTGCATAGTCTATAATTACTTTTGCAGACATGCGGGAGAGGGCTGCAGCATATTCCCCGAAATACTCATTTCTGAGCCTGCTTGCAAGTTCCCAGTCCAGAACTGCCGTGTAATTTGAAATAATATCTCCACACCCAGCCGCAAGGAAACGGAAGGGGGCCGCAGAAATAATCTCCGTATCCGCAATCACTGCCATAGGAGATTGAGCCTGTACAGAGGTATTTTTTCCGTTATCTATTATTGAGGCGCGCGAGGAAGCTATCCCGTCATGAGAAGCCGCAGTCGGAATGCTGACAAAGGGTAGACTGAGCCTGGTTGATGCAAGCTTTGCGAGGTCTATCGACCGTCCACTTCCGATTCCCAGCAGGAAATTTGCTTCAACCTCAAGGGCTTTTTCCATGACTTTTTCGACTTCTTCGATAGTGGCTTTGCAGGTCAAAACAGTCTCTGTAGTGCTGCCCATATTTGCAAGAATTTCACTAACCTGCCTGCCTGCAATCTCCTGGGTTGTGCTCCCTGTCACAATCAGCGCATTTCCTTTCAGCTTCAAATCTCTACAGACACATCCAACTTCCTTTATTACTCCGTGTCCGACAAGTACGTCTCTGGGAAGCTGCATCCATTTTGCGCTGTTTTTATCAAGAGTCAATTTCATCCCTGCATCAGCATTTGATTTTTATAAATAATAAACATTAACAAACGATAATTAAATTAAACATATATCAATCTTTATGAAAGATGCCCAGCCTGAATTCATTTAAAAATACATCTGGGTTTTACTTAAATCCCTGTTGACCGGGTTCTGCCTGGTTTAATATCATTTGTTAGATTTATTTAATTAAATATAATTTAGTTGAATCTCTTTTGTTTACATTTAATTATATTTCTCTGGGTCGTTTAATCTAATTAGATTTTTTATTTAGTGGAGTATTATTTACTGAATTGTTATTTAGTGGAATTTTTAGTTGGACACATTTAATAAAAATTATTTATTTGGATTTTTTAGATATATTAGGTTAGAGATATCTGGTTCGAGCTAATTTATAAAGGTGAACTGCCATTAGACTCTGTTTAAAAATCTTTTTATAAAGCATAATTAACCTCTAAAGAGAGCTATCTCTCCCGGTTTTGGGATTCGAGAAAAAGCTTCTGATCGTTTACTTTATCATATATTCGTATTATTGTTTTCTATCTTTAATAGCTAATATTTTCTAACATCCATCCCTCAATATAATTATAAAAATACAATAATATAAAATTGTTGGGTTTTCTGCAGCAAGATAAACCTTCTTCCAGAAATCGGCCAGGCTTCGGGAAAGAAATATCTGTGATTAATTGTCATTAAAACGAAGACCACACGGAATTAAAAGAACTATGCAAATAATTATATAAAATTATATAAGATTTAGCGGAAACAATGTACGACCATTATACTGGGAAGTTATTTTTATTTCAAGGCTGTACTTGATGATAAAAATCCATTTGATAAAATTTGATAAAATTTGATAAATAATCTCTTAATCCAGGTATGCTTTAAAAGTATGCTTATTACACCTATATTTACTTCACAATAAAAAATATTAATTATATTGGAATATTGCCTTTTTGAATGAGTGATAAAATGAGTTTTTCCCCGGATAAGATCTTGGAATTTATCAATAAATATTACCTTGAGCCTATAAAAGGAGATGAAGGATACAACATCGTAAATACCTTTACATGGGCAATAATACTGGGTATCTGTATTTTTGGAGTTTTCAGACTCCTTGAGAAGCTTGAGGTAAAAATCACTCCCCGATTTATTGCTTCTGTTGTACCTTTCGTACTTGCAGGGTCTTCTTTACGAGTATTTGAAGATTCTCCGGCAGGGATTATTCATCTTCCCTGGACTTACCTGCTTATAACCCCAAATATCTATTTTTTAGTTTTTGTAGTAACCATAGTTTGCCTCTGGCTTTCAATCCGGCTGCAAAAGGCAGGCTTAATAAAAGATTTCCATGTGGGCTTTGCAGGCTTAGGTATTTTATGGTTCGTTATAAATCTCTTTGTGCTGCTGCGCGTTGAAAATATAGTAGCCCCACAGGTTCCCGTATTTGTAATCGGAGCAGGAATAGGTTTAACCTTTATCTTTTATCTTATAGCCCGCCATTTTAAGTCCTCAATATTTACTGATCCCCTGAACCTTTCCATCCTTATGGTTCACCTGATGGATGCCTCTTCGACTTTTATTGGAGTAGACACTCTTGGGTATTACGAAAAACACGTGCTTCCGTCCTACCTTATTGAGCTTACAGGCACCGCATTGGTTATGTACCCATTAAAGCTTATTATCTTTATAGGGGTTATTTACGTGCTTGACACGCAATTTGAGGATGATGAAAGATCCGTAAACTTGAAAATGTTAATAAAATTGGTTATAATAGTCCTTGGACTTTCTCCTGCAACCAGGAATACGATCAGGATGATGCTGGGGATCTAAGTAAAAATAGAAAAATAAAATTTACATGCACTTTATGCATACAAGCCGCAGGCAGCCCGGAGAACATTTAAAGTTCAGATGGGAGGAATTTATCAATTTGGGGGATGAGTATGGAAAAAAAGGAAGAGTATAATAACTATGGTGAAGAAGAAAAAAGAGAGGAATTAGGTCCGGAGACTGGTAATAGTGACATTAAAGAGCCCAGAGAGCCTTCTCTGTACAGGCAATCTACTTTACAGGAAAGGAATTTTTCTGCTTCGGAAGAAACAAAACCCTGGGCACAGGGGAGAAAAAATTCAAGGATAAGCGGGTTTACCAGTTATGTTCGTTTTCTCTGGCCTTATATTCTTATTATAACTTTCATGTTTTTTGGATCTTTAGTTGCAGGCTATGCCTGGGCTGGAACCTCTCCAGATATGGCTAATAATGTAATGCAAGGGTTCAGTTCTCGTTTTCGACCTTTGTTAGATATGGATCCTTTATCCATAATGTTTGCAATCTTTCTTAATAACGCCTTTGTAAGCCTGATTTCTCTCGTCCTTGGACTTGCCCTGGGGATTCTTCCGATAGTGCTTATAGCCTTTAACGGGTATATAATAGGAATCATTTCTTACATAGTAGCTCAGGAAAGAGGATTTTTATTTATTTTTCTTGCCCTGCTTCCGCATGGAATCCTGGAACTCCCAATGGTTTTTCTCTCTGCTTCAATAGGACTGCGGCTTGGACACCAGGTAATTTCTGCCCTGCTCGGCAAAGAAACTGATATTAAAAGAGAGTTTACAGAAGGGATCAGGTTTTATATCTCCTGGATAGTGCCTCTTCTTCTGCTTGCAGCAATAATAGAGACATTTATCACCCCCCTTATCCTGAGCTTTATTTAAGCTCTTCTCCTGATTTTTTAATAAAAACATGAGCAAATGAAAGTAAAAAGAAAAAATCCAGCATTAGAGCTGGATATGGATTGGTTAAGGGGTAAATGGAATAAGCTCTGAAAAGAAGCCTTGAAGCCTGGGTCCAATTGGAGAAAACCTTGTTTTGAAAAGAGTATCTTATACTTTTTTAGCCTGCATCTTTATATAAACCATTACTTCTATTAGAAAGGGTTTTAATAGGGGAAGCTGTTAATGGGAAAAAACTTATAAGGGCGCTATTAAGGCTTCCTGTCAGACTTCTCTTTATAGAATAAATTTTGATTCGTCAAATCATTGGAACATTCAGGCTATTAACGGAATTATATGAAAAGAATTGTAGCATCCTAATTTCTCGCTATTCAGCTAAGGAAGAATAAAGGAAACTGATTGTAAAAAAGAAAAGTATGCAGAAATGAAAGTTGAATAGAAATTAACTGGTGGAAAACAGACAAAAATAAGAAATTTAAGGAAATATTTCTAAAATTAAGGAAAATCAGACATGATTGATAGAAAGGAAATCAGGGAAATCATAGGGGAGTATTATACTCAGGCTGATAAAATAAAAGTAGGCACAATAGGTTCCCATTCAGGGCTCGATATCTGCGAAGGAGCAATTGAAGAGGGTTTCAAAACTCTTGCCGTTTGCCAGACTGGCAGGGAAAAGACATACAGTGAATACTTCAGGGCGCAGAGGGATGCATACGGAGGAATTAAAAGAGGAATTGTTGACGAAGCAATAACCTTTAAGAAATATAATGAAGTCCTTCTGCCCGAAAATCAGCAGAAACTGCTTGATGAAAACGTGCTCTTTGTGCCTAACCGTTCTTTTACTTCTTACTGCAGTATAGACGAAATCGAAGAGGATTTCAGAGTACCTCTTATAGGAAGCAGAAACCTGCTCAGAAGCGAAGAACGTAGCGAACAGCAGAGCTATTACTGGATCCTGGAAAAAGCAGGGCTTCCTTTCCCTGAAAAAATCGATTCTCCAAAGGATATTAACGAACTGGTTATGGTAAAACTCCCGCATGCCGTAAAAAAACTTGAAAGAGGGTTTTTTACCGCCTCAAGCTATAAGGAATATCTTGAAAAATCCGAAGCTCTTATAAAACAGGGAGTAATTACGCAGGAAGCCCTTGAAGGGGCCCGAATTGAACGTTATATTATAGGCCCTGTATTTAACCTTGACATGTTTTATTCTCCAATTGAACCTGAAATGAGCAAGCTTGAACTTCTCGGAATCGATTGGCGTTTTGAAACGAGCCTTGACGGGCATGTCAGGCTTCCTGCCCCGCAGCAGATGGCTCTGGCCGGACACCAGTTAACCCCCGAATATACGGTTTGCGGGCATAACTCTGCAACCCTCAGGGAATCCTTGCTTGAAAAAGTCTTTGAAATGGGAGAAAAGTATGTAAAAGCAACTCAGGAACATTATGCTCCTGGAATAATAGGACCGTTCTGCCTGCAGACCTGTGTGGATAAAGACCTTAACTTCTACATTTATGATGTTGCCCCAAGAGTGGGCGGCGGGACAAATGTCCATATGTCAGTTGGGCATTCTTACGGCAACTCCCTCTGGAGACAGCCAATGAGCACAGGCAGAAGGCTGGCCTTTGAAATAAGGCGCGCTCTGGAATTTGAGAAACTTGAGCTTATCGTCACATAAATTTATTAAGGCTTTCTAGCATTAGTAGATATGATTTTACGCAGGATACCGTAAACTTTAAAAATCCCGCCTGAATCTGCAGGCTTCAGGCCGCGACAAAAAATTAAGCATAACCTTTGCGGATTTTCAACTGCGAAATTTAGAATTATACTTTAACTGTACTCAAAGCCTGAAAAATTCAGGCTTATTTCAGACCTTTATTTAGCAGAATATTCTTTTTGAGAAGAATATTTAAAGCATATCTAAATTAAAATTATAAACCAAGCTCAGGTACATTTTTAAAGTATACTTAAAGTATATTTAGACCATACTTAAAGTACATTTAAAATTATATACAAAATTGAAATCAAATATTGCTTTAAATATTACTGAAATTTAGAGCTAAAATGCCAGCTAGCTGGAAAAATTAATACAAATTCTTATAATCTATCACAAAATTGTCGGGAAAATTCCTGCCTTATATTAAATTAGCTTTACTTTACTGGAGGAAATTATAACTTGAGTCAGCCCTGTGTTAATATCGGCATGGTAGGACATGTCGACCATGGAAAAACCACACTTGTTAGAGCCTTATCAGGCGTGTGGACAGATACGCATAGTGAAGAAGTAAAAAGAGGAATTTCTATCAGGTTGGGGTATGCAGACTCTCCTTTTATGAAATGCCCTAAATGTCCTGAACCTCAGTGTTACAGTGTAGATAAAACCTGTCCTAATTGCGGGGAGGCAACTGAAGAACACAGGACTGTATCCTTTGTAGATGCTCCCGGGCACGAAACTCTCATGGCAACCATGCTTTCGGGGGCTGCAATTATGGATGGAGCAGTACTTGTAATTGCTGCAAATGAAGACTGCCCGCAGCCTCAGACAAAAGAGCACCTTATGGCTCTGGATATTATAGGAATTGAAAATATTGTTATAGTCCAGAACAAAATCGATCTTGTGCCAAGAGAACGTCTTATTGAGCACTACCATCAGATAAAAGAGTTTGTCAAAGGAACGGTTGCTGAAAACGCTCCTATAATCCCGATTTCTGCCCAGCAGAATATCAATATTGATATCCTGATTGATGCTCTGGAGACCCAGATTCCTACCCCTGTTCATAAAGTGGACAAACCTGCAAGCATGTTAATTGCAAGGTCTTTTGACATTAACAGGCCAGGGGCTGCAATTGAGGAGATCCGCGGCGGCGTTATAGGTGGAACTCTGACCGAAGGTGTCCTTCATCCTGGAGACGAACTTGAGATAAGGCCAGGGATTAAGGTTACAACCGAAGGTACTACACGCTGGATTCCCATCCATACAACGGTTTCATCTATCTTTGCGGGTACGTCTAAAGTAGAAGAAGCAACCCCGGGAGGCCTTCTTGCTGTTGGAACTTATCTTGATCCTACATTAACGAAAGGGGACTCCTTAACAGGCCAGATCGCAGGAACTCCTGGCACCCTTCCTGATACGAGGCACCAGTTTGTAATGGAACTTCACCTGCTTGATAGGGTTGTTGGGGTCACAAGGGAAGAAAAGATTAATGAAATAAAGACCAGCGAACCCCTTATGCTCAACATAGGGACTGCAACAACTGTTGGGGTAGTAACAAGTGCAAGGAAAAATGAAGCACAGGTTGCCCTCAAGCGTCCGATAACTGCGGCTATAGGTTCAAGGGTTGCTATCAGCAGGA
>JBNAKO010000057.1:0-2594 GCA_049706495.1 Methanosarcina sp.
TTCTTTATTTTCCCCTGAAAATACAGAATCGCTTAAAAAGATAGGGGAATATGTAGATATTAAATATACACTTGGTGGGATTGGGCTTGCGATTCTTCTTCTATCAATCTATCAACTCATAATAGCTATTAAAACAGCAAGATTTTCAAAAAAATTCCAGGAGACGCCTCAAGAATCTTTTTCATATCTCTCTGATTTCTCTCACCTAAACAAACCCTCAAAAATTGTAAGGCTTAAAGAAGCCAGACTGCAAAAAGGACAGATTCAAAAACTAAGGATTCATACTTTAATTCCTGTTCTTTGCATAACTGCTGCAGAACTTCTAATCTTTTTTGGAAAAATGGAAGCTGCTGTCTGGATGCATGTCGGAACTTTGATTGCCTTTTCGTTAGCATATATGCTTATAAAAGACCCTGAAATTCACAAAATCCATCAGGCTCTTATGCTCCTCCCTGTACTGAGGCTTATAAATCTTTCAATGCCTGTCTTTTTTGAAACTACGCTTTACACCTTTGTTTTTGTATATGCCCCACTGGCCATTCCTGTTGCAGTCATAGTAATTCACCAGAGACATTCCCTGGAACAGATCGGTATTTCCATGAAAAATATAGAAGCTTACATGATCCTTTCAGTACCTGCTGGTTTTTTCCTTGGGCTTGGGGAATTTTTAACGATTAGGGCAGGATATCTGGTTCCTGACCTTACTCTTATGAACCTGCTTAAGCTCAGTGTTGTAATGGTTTTCTTTGTAGGGCTTGTTGAAGAAGTTATTTTCAGATCAATTCTCCAGACTAGGCTTCAGGTAGCTTTGAGTGTACAGGAAGCGATCTTAATCACAAGTATTCTTTTCGGGCTCATGCACTCGGGATATGGTACTTTTCATGAAATTATCTATACCGGTTTTGTAGGGCTTATTATGGGGCTTACCTTTTATAAAACCAAAAGTCTACCCTTTGTTGCTGTTTTGCACGGGCTTGTAAATGTTTTTCTCTTCGGTGTTTTCCCTCTCTATCTAAGTGCCTGACAGGCACTTAATAAACTTCGTAAATCTTCCTAAAAATCTGGAGACTTAGAATATCCCTTAAATACTTTTTAAATATCCTCCTTCTATTTTAGATCTCTTGTATTTATTACATTTTTTAATCTTGGGGTCTCACTCTTTATTTTAAATCCTGCGTATTTGAAATTTCAATTTAAATAAAAAGATCTAAAAAAATTACCTTTAAAAGTATTTCAGGCAATATCCAAAATAGTATCAAAAATAATATAAAATAATGGGCAATGTAGATAATTTCAAACTAGAAATAAAAAAGCTAGAAACAGCATAAAGTGCTGTCGTTTTTGAAAAAGTAAGAAAGTTTTTCAGAATAAGAAATAAAATGAAAATTAGAGTTTAAAGAATATCTGCAACCTTGTAAAGCACAATCCCTGCAAAACAAACAAGCAAAGGTATAATAGCCAAATTGAAAGAATTTTCAAGGTATTTACTCCATTTTTCTGATGCCGAAAGTACCTCTTTTAAAGAAAGAAGTGCTATAAGTCCCACGACAACTATAGCCCCATATTGAGGCAAGCCCGGAGTCGTAATCATAGTAATTGCACTTGAGGAGATAGCGCTTGAAGAAACGGCACTAGAAGACATACTACTTAATAACATATACACACCCAGTAAATATTCAATATTGTAAGCAAATATTTCATAATCATTGAATACTATATCATTATTTTGATGATATAACAATTAGGTAATGAGATTATCTTATAAAAAAGTTTTTATTTCTGGTTCTAAACTAAAGGATAATGTTACTTTCCACTTACCTCTTTTAACTTACTTTATTTTTATTTAAAATTATAAATTATAGAATCATTTTTTTTAACACTCATTTAGCCCCTGCTATGACGTTCCTTATATTAGATCAACTGGTCATTAAAGATAAAGTATAAAGACAATATTGGGAGAGTTTGGAAATAATAAAAAGTTAGAAAAGTAAAGAGTCAGATCCTCTAAAATAGGAAATAGATATTCGACTCTCGATTTTCTATTTTTTAATAAAATCAGATTTTCAATAATTATCTGATAATATAGAAATTCTCAGATAATGTTTCCAGTTCAGATAATTTCGTATTAATATTTCTATACTAGAACCTTCATATTAAAGGAGCCTAATTTACAAATTTTGACTTACATAGTTTCTATGGTGCACAAAACCGGACTGAATTAACAACAAAATTAATATTTATTTTTAATAAACATAATATCTAATTAATATGTAGTTAAAAAAGTGAGGAACTTTTTAGCTTGATCGGTATTGTAAACTAAAACTCAGTAATTTTCAAGCACTGAACCCACAATGTTTTTATAATTTTCTTTTAAGGAATACACGTTATGATCGCCTGTAACATTTATACTCAGGATTCCAAGTCTCGTATTCATAAGCCCAACCATAGCTGACACTCCCCGGTAACTTACCTCAAAGTTTCCTTTGTCTAGGAAGTCATAAACTTCACCGGTGGTGAACTTGTCTCCGGTCAGGAAGAGATTGAGCACAACTTTGCGTATCCCGTTCTCGTCCCTGCCGAGATACTTTATCAAT
>JBNAKO010000058.1:0-18700 GCA_049706495.1 Methanosarcina sp.
TGGCGGCCATCAGCTAAACCGTTCTTTTTATGATCTGGACTCTTACATCTAGGGCAGTTCATACACAAATATAGTTTCTAATACTATATATCTATATCTCCAATTAATTACCAATGCCATAAATATTTATCCAGCTATCATAAACGTGTAATTGTATAGTTGGGTATATACTGGTTGGAAGCTTATTATCTAGAATTTATGAGAATTATATCAAAATTATACCAAAATTGTACTAAAATTGTACTAAAATTGTACTAAAATTATGCTAAAATCTTAATTATTTTTATTTTTCTTGAATTTTATACTGGAATTCGTGATCTGGAATCATAATATCTGGAACTATATTAACCGGAGAGATCTGATGCCTACTAAAATTGTTGTCGCTGGCGATGTAAGTGTAGACTGGTATTATTGGCCGAAATCCGCAAATTTGAATAAGGAAGACCTTGACTGGAAATTATATGAAGGCGTTGAGATAAATCCACAGCCTGGTGGGGCAGTTTTACTGGCAGAATGGCTTCGTAAGATTCTTCAAATAAATACGGATGAATCTTCTGAGGTAAGCGATTTCTCCTATAAATTAGCGTCTCAAAGTTGTGAAAATCTAGTAAAAAAGGGCATGAGTGAAGTTGTTCATACAAATGTGTATCTGGATCTGTTTCCTCCTTTTTCTCCCGAAGACAGTTTTTCTGAAAATAAAAATGGAAAAACCAGGGTCTACAGGGTCAAAAATTATTTAGGGCATATCGCTCCAGATAGCAAAAACTACGATCCCTCTTCTTTTGAGATGGATGACCAGGAAGATGCGGATATCGTTATAATTTATGATTCAGGCAGTTGGTTCCGGAACGAAAAACAGATCTGGCCAAAAGCCCTGAAGGGAAATAATAAGCCAATTATTGTCTATATTATGTACCCTCCTTTTTTTAAAGGAGAACTCTGGAACCATGTCATAAAATCCTATAAAGAAAACTTAATCTTAATTTTAAATGTGGATGACTTGAGAAAAGCAGGAACAAATATAAGTCGTTCTCTTTCGTGGGAAAAAAGCGCTATCGATTTTCTATCAGAAATAAGTAATAAAAAAGAACTTGCAGATATAAAGGAATTAAGAAATGTAGTTACCCGTTTTAATTATGAAGGAGCTATCCTTTATAAAGGGTTTACCGAAAAATCAAAACTGTATTTTGATCCGCTCTCAATAGAAGGAGATTTCTGGAACTATAGAAAGCTAGGGAAAATGAGAGCTACAAGCCTGGTTTTCATTACCAATCTCTGTTCATGCTTAATCTCAAAATTTGAACAATCCAGGACTAATTTTGAGAAAAATAGCAAACTCCAGAGAGAAAATACGTTTCAATCCTGTTTAGAAACAGTTATCAGAGAAGGACTGTCCTCCGGTGTGAAAGAGGGTCTGATTAAATCTCGGGAATTTCTGATAAATGGTTATGGAAATAACAATGGGAGACCTGATCTCTTTGAATATGCTTGCCTGGAACATATCTGTTTAAGTGCTTCTGAAAAAAAGAAAGGTCTTAGGGTAAATAAAAACACTTTTTCTGAGATTCAAGCTTCAAAACCAGCTTCTCTGAACATAACCGAAACTTTGCTGCCTTCTATTAAAGAAATAGGTCAGTTCTCAGACCCCGAAAAATCAAGTCCTCGTTTCTGGACAATTCTTGAAGAGCAGACAAAAGAAAAATCAAATAAAGAAAATGCCGAAAAAGATTCGACTTACCTGGAAAAACTTGCTTTTATGATAGTCAAAAAAGGCCTGTCCAGCATAAATGATTTCCCGGTAGGTAAGTTCGGCAAATTAATCACTGTCGATAGAGCTGAAATTGAAAGTTTCAGAAGTATCAAAAATATAATGCAGGAATACATATATTCTGAAAAAAGTCACTTTGAAAAAAATAGGAAGCCTTTATCAATTGCAGTATTTGGAGCTCCGGGTTCCGGAAAGTCGTTTGGAATAACTCAGATTGCAGAAAGTATAGATAATGAAAGGATAAGCAAAGTAACATTCAATATTTCCCAGTTTACATCCACAAAGGATCTTGCAAATGCTTTCCATAAAATCAGAGATATTTCTTTAGAAGGAAAAATCCCGCTTGTATTCTTCGATGAATTTGATTCCAAATTTGAGAATGAAGAATTGGGCTGGTTAAAATACTTTTTAGTGCCAATGCAGGACGGGGAATTCCTTGATTTTGAGAGTATGCATCCTATAGGGAAATCCATCTTTGTCTTTGCAGGAAGCACTTACAGTAATTTCAAAGCTTTTTATGATTTTTGCAATTATTCAAGTTCGCAAAGCAAATCTTATTCAGGAATGGATTCCTGCAGAAAGGTTTCAAACAAATGTCCTGATTTCCTGAGCAGGCTTCGAGGATATGTAAATATCCTCGGGCTTAATCGAGCAGGTGAAGAGGATGAAACTTATATAATTCGCAGGGCTATCCAGTTACGTTCTTTAATTGAAGCAAATGCTCCTAAAATTATTAAAGATGATTCCGCGCATATTAGTTGCGGCTTATTAAATGCCCTGATTAACGTGCCTGAATATATGCATGGGGCGCGTTCCATGCTGGCAATAGTGGAAATGAGTATCCTTTACGAAAGAAGCTCCTGGCAAACGGCCTACCTCCCTCCCAAGGACCAGCTTGAACTCCATATTAAAAGCATAGCTGAGTTCTATAAACTTTTAGAACAAAAAAAGCAGCCCTGCCTGCAGATAAATAATTCTAACAATTCTGGAGATAAAATACATTAAATCCCAGTAAAAATTAATAAATAATTCCTAAAATTGACTGATTCATAGATTTAAGATTATTGGGCACCTGAGGATTGGGGAGTTGGGGGTATGGGGGGTTATTAAAAAAGAATTGAAAAAGTATTTAGTGACCTTGTCAGGTGCCCATCTCCTTAGTAGACTTCATCAGATATAAATTTAAAGTCTATTAATTTATTAATCTAGTTGGATGTTTACAGAATATTCTTAAATCAAAATAAGCAGGCATATTATAAGTTACTGTCAAGAATAAACTACTGATAAAAATATTTACAATCTTCGGTTTTTATATTCATCTTTTATGATCCAGTAGTTAATGAGGGATAATTGATTTCTCAAATGTATTAGACTAACAAATATACTAGTGACTAACAAATATATTAGAGATTAATAAATATATTAAATCAAGAATCTGTTGCATTCACTTTATTATTATAAATACTATTAAGATGAATATAGCATAAACCGCACATAATATGCACAAAAATTAGATTAGAAAATGGCTGAGTAGTTTGATACGTCTAATATAAACAGGTCCAATAAATCCAATAGACATAATTAATTAGAAAAGCACTTCAAGAAATTATTCAAGAAAATAATTTTGATATCTTTTTTAGAGTTTACAGGGTGCTTATTCTCCTTAAGATTAGATAAAATTCAAAATAAGAACTGTGAGACTGAAGCATATTTTGCAGTTAAAAGCAAATTTATTGAGAAACATATCTCAGGGCCAGACCTGAGAAAATATCCTGTAAAAAAGTAAGATAGTGGGAAGATAGTGGGGGATTAAAATTAACAAAACAAAAGAACATATACAGGACATTTATGATGCAATGGAAGCTGCAGAGGAATTCGTAGATAGCTGGACTTTTGAAAAGTTTGCTTCAGATCGGAAAACTCAATTTGCAGTAGTTCGCGCCCTTGAGCTTATTGGATATGCGGCAAAAAATATTCCTTTTGAAGTTAGAGAGAAATATTCTTCAGTGCCATGGAAAGATCTGGAAAGTTTAAGTGACAAGGTTACTCATGCCAATTTTGGAGTTAATCTAAAAGTAGTCTGGTTATTTGTAAAAGAAGAAATTTTTGAAACAAAACCCGATATCAAACACATGCTCGAAGAACTGTAAATTTAGGATTTATATAAGAAACTTTTTTTATTGAAGAAACTAAACTTCGAGAAGTGTTTCAAAAATATTTTTTTATTAGAGTTTAAACATAAAAATTTATAATTTACTGATCAGCTTCCACAAGCCCTTTTTCGAATTGTGAGATAATTTTTAATTTATTCTGTTTTGAAAACTTAAAATTCCAAAACTGAAAAATTATTAAAAATTATTCTATTTTTTAATTGAAAATTAGTTTAGTGTTGTTTCTTTTAATGTTTCTTATAAATTTAATTAGCAGTGCTGTTTTTCTACATAGTTTTTCAGCGTCTTGTACTTTTATTTTGACAAAATTGCTGCCAATAGCAGTAAGCTTTAATGTAGCCGCCCCAAAGTATAAAATCATTCCACTCTTCAAAATTCCCTTCTGTTTCCTTAAAACGGATTTTATTCTGGAATGTAGAAAAATCCATTCCATACTTATTTTCTAAATCTGTTATTTTTCTACCATAACTTACTATTTTTTGTTCCGCCTTATTGTGCAGGAGCCAGTAAAGAACCTCTTGCTCTTCTTTGTTTATTTTCGTATTTGACTTATTAATTGATTCAAAGGTTCCCCCCGGAGCCTTTATGAATCCGTTATACCCAATTATATCTCCCATATTACCACCTGTAATTATTTTATATTACCACTTTATATATTTGTGTATTGTTAACACGCTTCTCTTCAGGGTATGCACTAATCGATTTAATAAAAAGATAAATCAAAAATTTGAGGGTTTCCCTCCATTTTCCCTCAAACATACTAATATTTTAGATCCTGTAATATATTAAATTTGTGGTGATCTGCTAAATCGGCAGAATAATTTGTTTACATCTGTTACGAAAATCAGAAGACCGGATCCTAAAAATTCTTAACGCGGTTAAAAGAGAAAAAAAATATATTTCTATTCAAAAAATTATAACCAAACTACCAAAATTATTTAATAATATAATCAATTGCTTTAAAATGATATTAAAAGAAAGATAATGACTCTTTAATATAACAATATTAAAACATCTATTAAAAAATATTAATACTCTATTAATTATAATTAATTAAAACTGTAGTCTCCAAATTTAGAAAAAATAAACTAATAAACTAGTTACTTTTTTCAGGTGTATTCTTTCTCGGTATCATCTATTTTATGACGCTTATTCAGTTGTAGTTATTCTCGCAAAGAATTACACTTAAAATTGAGAGACCTAATTAAACATGGTCTAAATCATTATAGGGCTCTTCTAAAAATGAGTGTAAATATTTGTGACCTGAACTATAATTACTAATCCTATAGACAATTACTAGTATAGTGGTTATTAGTTAATTATTATGTTATTTAATTACTTATTATAATATTGCCTCCTAGATACCTTAGGTTTTTGATGCTATGATTGACAACAATTACTCATCTATTCGATACCAGAAGCTTGCCGGCGCTCTTTTGTTTATGACCGGCTTTCTGGCTTTTATGGGAATAATTACAGCTGAAACTCTTTATCCCGGATACAGTACTTCAAAAAATACAATAAGTGATCTTGGAGGGTCACTGCCTCCAGATAGTATAATAATAGAGCCCTCAGCGACTATTTTCGATACCACAATGATTATTTCCGGGCTCCTTATTATCTCTGCTTCATACTGTATTCAACGCGCGTTTAGAAAAAAGGTAATAAGTAGTTTGGTCGGGTTTTTTGGCATTGGGGTCCTGGGAGTGGGGATTTTTAATGGAAGCTATGGAGATATTCATGCAATATTTGCACTTTTAGCCTTTCTCATGGGAGGATTGGCTGCAATTACAAGCTACAGGGTACAGCAGGGTCCTCAGAAGTATTTCTCCTTATTATTGGGAGGGATTTCTGTCCTTAATCTGATCCTTTTCTACATTCTGGGACAGGCAAGCCCTTTTTGGGCATTCGGGATTGGAGGGCTCGAACGGTGGATTGCATACCCTATTCTGTTCTGGACAACAGGATTTGGAGGCTATTTGATGGGAAATTCCACCAGGCATTGATTAGGAATTAAATTTTTATAAATCTTTATTTTTATTTTAAACCTGTTTTATTTTTTGATTTGAGATTCTGTTCTAAAATAACTCTTTTATTTAGTTCATCCTCCAAAATTAATACTTTTAGATTTATTTCAGCCTCACTTATAATAAATAGCTGAGAAGCATATTACTTTCATGCGTTTAGTTCAGATCCTCATCCCCAACGGCAAAAAAGAACTGGTATTTGAAGTACTTGACGCTGAAAAAATTGATTATGCAATCTGGGCTGAGACTGGGCGCCAGAAATTCGAGGCCGTTGTCCAGTTTGTCGTGCCTGCTATCGGGGTAGAACCAATACTTGAGAAGCTGCGTGAGGCAGGGATTAGCAAAGATGCATATACCGTTATTTTAACTCCGACAACAGTTGTTTCAGAACGTACTAAGACCCTTAATCATCGGTATCCAGGTGAACGTATTTCCAGAGAAGAACTGATTGCACGCGCAGAAGAACTTGCCCCTGCAACCTCAACATATATTTCTCTGCTCATTTTAAGTACAGCTATTGCAACTGCAGGACTTTTGCTTGACTCGGCTGCCACAATAATAGGAGCTATGGTCATAGCTCCTTTAATGGGGCCTGCAATTTCAGCAAGTGTAGGGACAGTTGTTTATAATAAAAAACTTGTTTCACGTGGAATCTTCTTACAGATTTCAGGTCTGATTCTGGCGATAACAACGGCTGTTGTTATCGGATTGGTAGTTGAATATTTGAATCTACTGCCTTATGGGTTTGATATCCGAACGATCCCACAGATAGCCGAACGTACAAATCCTAATTTTTTGTCTCTCTTTCTTGCGCTTGGATCAGGCATTGCTGGAGCTTTAAGTATAATTCGAAATGCAGGATCTGCACTTGTTGGGGTTGCAATTGCAGCCGCGCTTGTACCTCCTGCAGCAACTGCAGGCCTTGGATTTGCTTTCGGACACCCTTCAGTTGCAATAATTGCAACTGTTCTCGTTCTGGTAAACGTACTTGCAATTAATCTATCTGCACTTATTTTGCTCTGGATTTCGGGTTTCAGGCCTGCTAAGATCTGGGCTATAGGCCGAGCTCGTGCTAAAGTGGCATCGCATATAGTAGTTATTATAATTGCTATTGCTGCTTTATCCACTGTCCTTGGACTTATAACATACATTTCTTCACAGACAGCACTTATGGAACAGCAGGCAAAACAAGAAGTCTCAACTATGCTCAATGAATCAGAATACGAAGTTATGAGATTAACCACTGAAAGCATAGATATCGATTACAGCCCATCCAAATTTATTTTAAATGAACCTGCTAATGTAACTGTAATTGTATATCGAAATGGAGACAATATTCCTATAAATGTTGCTCAAAGGATTGATGACCGGCTTACCCAATTTACAGGCAGAGAAGTAGCGGTAAGAGTTGGATTTATAGATGCACAGCAAACGGATTAATTTAAATTAAATAAAATCGGATCTTTTAAGTTATTAAATGAAATTTCAAAATAAACTTTTTTTCAATTTATATTTTAACAATTAATATTTCAAATATTTTAACTTTTAAGACCTATACTTTGTACTGCCCTATTTTTTCAGACTTCATCCACATTTTGAATCAGGATTACAATGTGCATTGCTATTGCTATACAGGTGAAAATTAGATTTAAATCACAGAATATTGATTTTTTCGAAAGTATGAGCTTATTCCAAATTAACGATAACTCCTTAAATTTATAAAAATTTTTATAAATTACTTAACTCTCAAGCTTTAATTTCCAAAAATAGTATTAAAAATATGTCACGTTTTAATAGTTAGTAACATTAATCAATAAAATGGTAATACATATATAGTTAATGTTCATTAATTATTTGTGATAGTATGATATTAGATAATTTTAAGAGAGAATCACTGATCCCTGTTCCGGTAACATTTATCTCTACAATAAGTAAAGATGGAATTCGGAATATAGCGCCTTATTCATGTATTATGCCTGTGTTACGTTCTCTTGATTTAGTATGTATTGCTTCAGCAAAAATGAGGGATACATTTGCCAATATTAAGAATACGGAAGAATTCGTGCTTAATATGCCTGGTATTGATATGGCTGATAAAGTAATACCAACAGCTTTACATGTGCCTTTTAATATTGATGAATTTGAACTGGCAAATTTACAGGAGAAACCTTCAAAAGTAGTTAAAGCCCCGGGAATCAAAGGCTGTTATGCCTGGATGGAATGCAAATTGCAAAGCGTACATGAAGAAACATATGAGGGTTTTTCTTATCTGTTGATTCTTGGAAAAGTAGTGCATCTTGAGGTTGAAGACAGCATTTACAATAAAAAAGATGGCTCATGGGATCTGGAAAAAGCTAAACCTTTAATGATGACGGGCTCAGATAAGGGCATGCATTTTTGCACTGCTTGTGATATTGGGAGATTTGAGTCTTACGGAGCTATGTTTAAAGATGGTATAGATCCTTTGTCATGGATGTATAAAAAGGAAGGACCTTAAATTAAAAGTGCAAGTGGAAGCCAACATAACAAATATAAAAACATCAATAAACTGTAACTGGATAATTCATCTCTACTAAAAACTTAATACAGGTTTAACGAAAAATATTTTCTTTAAAGTGACTTATTTAAATTACGTTAATAAACTAAATATAATATCAGGGTTTTCTTTGGCTTCCTTTAGCTTTTTTCATAAATAAAGAGCTTAATATTTTTTACAATCTAATATTTATTAAAATCTTTATATCTTTTCTTAAATTTAAGTTTTAAAAACCTCCTTATTAAATTCAATATATTTTTAGAGCTGATATGTTTAATCTAATTTATCTGAATTGTATGTGTCTGAATCTTATCTGAATTTTACATATCTGAATATTATATATTTGAATATTATATATTTGAATTTTTATCTAAGTCTTGTATTGTTTTTAGGAATATTTTAGGTATTATTCTTTAAACAGAATCATTCAAGCAATACTCTTTTTAATTTTATTAGTCAATTTTGAATTTATTTAAACTCAGTCTGCTTAAATCTAATCAAATTAAATCTAATCAAATTAAACATGTTTTAATTAGACTCTGTTTATATCATTTAAGAAACGTACATCGTGGCAGATCCGATTAATTAGATTTTTTTCGTGGCTTACGACCAGTATTCCAATATTTAATTCTTTAACTTTATCCAATAAAATGTTCCAGATCTGGGCCTGGGTAATAGCATCTACCATGGTAGTTATTTCATCAGCTATTAAAAATTTAGTCTCCGGGTTTAAAGCTCTTGCAAGGGCAAACCTCTGAAGTTCTCCTCCTGACAGTTCATTAGGCCACCGATTAAGCCAGCTTTTTTTTATTCCAAACGCGTCCACAATTTCCTGTGAAATAGGATGACCTTCATTTAAAATGTCCTTCATTTTCCATTTAGGATTTACAGCTTTTTCAGGGTGCTGGAAAATCAGTTGAACAGGATTATAGCCCTTTGATGAAATTTTGTTTCCATCGATATTTACACTTCCCTGGTATTTCTTTTCATATCCAGCTAAGATTTTACATAAGGTGGATTTTCCACTTCCACTGTCTCCGATAAGGCCCAGAATCTGTCCACTCTCTAAAGATAAATTCACATCTTTTAAAATCCAGTTATCTCCTTTATACGAAAAACTAATGTTTTCAGCTTTAAGACGCATTATTGCACCTCACTGTCCCTCCGTTAACTTGTCTCAATTGAGGAATACCTTCAGAACAGAGCCCATTCTTTTTAGAGCACCTCTCATAAAATATACAGCCATCAACAACTTCGTCCTGAACAGGCTGATGGCCTTTAATTGCCTGGAATTTATTTTGGGGCAGGGCATTCCAGAGGACCTGAGTATAAGGGTGCCTTAATTTTTCCCCGTTACCTGCGAAATCTTCAATATTAGCCACTTCTAAAACAGTCCCTGCATAAAAAACCGCAATCTTATTTGAAATTTTTAAGGCTGCTTCTATATCATGCGTTATAAGTAGTACTGCACATCCCTTATCTGCCATTTCCCTGAGGTAATTCAGGGTTTCATTTAGAGTTTTTTCATCAAGCCCGGGAGTCGGTTCGTCCGCAATTACAAGCTTTGCAGAGCTTATCACAGCAGTGGATACCAGGACTCTTCGGGTCATCCCGCCTGAAAGTTCATGAGGGAACATCTTATTAACCTCTGGCTTGAGGTTATATCTCTGGAAAATCTTTTTCTGGAGTTTTTTCCGTGCCTCTTCCTCTTTTTCTTTGCAAGCTCCTATAACCTGACTTGAAACTTTTATCAAAGGGTCCAGATAGGTCACGGATTGGGGGATCAGAGCTATTTCTTTCCCTCTGAGTTCTTCTTTCCTTCTTTGAGTAAGTTCCTTGCCTTTATAATGGATTTTACCCTCCAGTTTGGAATTCGAAGGTAAAATTCCCAGAATTGCATGTGCCAGAAGACTTTTACCAGCTCCGCTTGACCCAACAATCGCTAAAATTTCTCCGCTATGCGCTTCTATGCTCAAATTGGAGATTACTTTTAATTCCGTTTGTCTAAGGCCTGCAGTGTATTGAACAAATGACAGTGAAAGGTTTTCTACTTTTAACAGAGTTTCACTTTCTTTCTTTATTTCAGCTATCCCTTCTTTTCCATTTTCCTGAGGTTTCCGATTATCTCCAGTATTTCTTCCCATATTTTGCACCGTATCTGCTTTGACCCGATTTTAATTTACAAATAGAGGTTGATTTCTAAATTAAATAATAAACTTCAGATGAATTCCAAATAAGATATTTTTTTTAGACAACAGGTTAAGTTTTAAACCATATTTTTCAGATAAGTAACTCAACTGGCCTGTTCAATTACCTTCGACAGCGATTTATTTACAACTATGAGTCTTTTATTCGTGAGCATTTTTTGGATCTATAAGTTTTCCCAAGTTATCTCCTATCATATCAAATGCCAAAACTACAATCAGCAGCGATAAACCTGGGAAAAAGGCAAGCCACCAGTATCCTGCTGAGAGGTATTTCATGGACTCGGAAAGAATAATTCCAATTGCTGGCTCATGTGGAGAAAGCCCAAAACCCAGGAACGTTACTGAGGCTTCGTGCAGAATGGCATGAGGAAACATGAGAATTGTACCCAATAATATCTGAGGGATCAAATGAGGCAACATATGTTTTGTTGCGATCCACCATTTTGATTTTCCCAAATTTCTGGAAATATGGATATATTCCTGGGTTTTTAACTGCTTGATTTCTACCCTTACAACCCTTGTTAAACTGGGCCAATGAGTAAGTGCAACCCCAATAATAACTCCTGTTGCTCCTCCACCCAAACCTATGGAAATAAGAACTATTAGCAGAAGGTGAGGAATCGAAAGAAACACGTCTACAAGCCAGGATACAAAAGAATCTGCAATCTTCCCTTCGCTGGAAAGTAAGCCTAAAATTAGAGTTAGTATAGTGCTTATTGTAGAAGCCACACCTCCAACAATTATACTTAACCCAAGCCCTTCCAGAGTTCTTATAAACATATCTCTGCCCATCCAATCTGTTCCAAAAGGATGTTCCAGAGACGGGGCAAGATTTTTAGAACCAAAATTTGTCTGTAAAGGCTCTCCCCGTAAAAATGCGCTGGAGAGCACAATTGCGAGTAATAAAAGTGAGGTAAACCCTATTATTAGAAGAGTTTTCTGCCTTAAGTTCAAGCCTCTGAATACTCCCCTGTTCACCGTTACAACGGTAGTACTCATATTGCTGCCTCCTGCTGTTTTATTCTTGGGTCAACAAATTCATAAATCAGGTCCGCAATCAAATTTCCTGAAAACACAAATAAAGTGCTGAAGATAACAATTCCTAAAAGCAGAGGCACATCTGACCTCAAGCCTGCTGCTACAGCAGCCTGTCCAATTCCAGGATATGAGAATACCTGTTCAACCAGGACTGTTCCTCCAAACAATTCGCTGAAGCTTAAAAACTGAAGGGTAACGGCCGGAAGCATAACATTTCTAACTCCATGCCTGAGCACCAGATCCAAACCTTTTTCCCCTCTGGCTTTTGCAAAGAGGACATAATCACTGGATAAAACCTCTATTAATTTTTCTCTGGTAAACATTGTAATTTTAGCAATGTCCAATAAACTCAAAGTTAATGCCGGAAGGATTAAGCGCTTGGCCCAATCAAAGAAAGTTACATTTTCGGCTGTAACCCCTATGGGTACGCTTAATCCTATCGGGAACCATCCAAGATAAACCGAAAATATCATTAAAAGTACCAGGGCCAGCCAGAAAGTAGGAGTAGCAGCTAAAGCATAACAGTATGTTTTTATTGCTTTGTCTATCCAGGTTCCTTTTTTCATGCCAGCAATTATCCCCATAATAAAACCTAAAACCCCTGCAAGCAGCCAGGAAACGCTCATAAGAACAAGAGAAGCCGAAAATCTTTCTTTAATTACATCAAGAACCGGGGTTCTGTAAATTAAGGAAATCCCAAAGTCCCCTTTCAGAATATCTTTTCCCCAGTTCAGAAATTTCTCATGGGCAGGCGTATTGACTCCCCAGTATTCTTCAAGTTTAGCTTTATGTTCTGCAGTGACAGGCATCTCTCCAATATAAGCTCTGACAGGATCTATTGGAGAATATTGTATAAGCATAAAACTTACGAAACAGACCACAGCCAAAAGACTTGTTAATCGAAGAGTTTTCTTTCCTATAAAGCCGGCTAGTTTTTTCTTATCTGGCACGTCCTTTCCTCATATTTTAGCTATTCAGCATATTCTAATTCTGTAGATGAAGCCAGGTTTGAAACCCGGATTAATAAAGTATTCAACTAATATTCATCGATGCAATTCTCAACTTGACGCGATTTTTACTAAAAGTCGCTACTTTTTTCTAAAGCTGCCTGATTTCAACTTAATATAAAGCGATTTAATATAATTCTAAACCAATACAATGTCAGTTTATTATGTTTCCTGATTCGGAATAGTGATATCAGGTTTACAAACAAAACTTTATCCAACTGAATAATTAGCTTTAATTGGCCTGAAAAAAGCCAGTTTTACACTGTTTTTTATTTATTATCAGGGATTTCAATTCTATTTCAGATTTTAAATAAAAAGAAAAGAAATATTTTTACTTCTTTCTTATCCTGGCTTTCTTATTTTGAGGTTAAATTGTTCGCATCTGTTCTTGTCCATTCATAGATATTCCCTAAAATGTCTGCTCCGGCGTTTTTTTGCGGAGTTCCCATATCCAGGGTTTCATCTGCCATGTAGAGGTAATCGATTGTTACCAGCCACAGCCAGGTTGCATCCCCTGCAGGCCCGAAACCTGTATTTCCGTCATATGCTGCCAGTTTCCAGTGTTTTGTTGCTTCGTTTTGATCCGAAGTTCTTAAAGCGGCCTCCAGATGGCCATCTACAACTGGATTACTGTACAGACCCGGATTTTTGTATGTGTCGTCAGCTTCTTTGCTGTGATACTGCAGGTACAGGTTAAAAGTATCCGCACTGCTGTAAGCGTATAAAACGGCTGAACTATACTGGTTTGCATAGATTTCGTCCCAGCTTGCTCCTACAAGGTCAATTTTTATGCCTAAATTCCTGGCCTGCTCGCTTACTGCTACTGAAAGAGCCTGTCTTGTTTGATCGGTTGAAGAATAGTAAAGTTTGAATTCGGCTTTAGTCCCATCTTTTTCCCGGATTCCATCCCCATCAGTATCCTTCCAGCCTGCCTTTTCAAGGATTTTTTTGGCTTCTTCGGGATTTGCATCATTTATTTTAGCTTCAGGATTTCCAAATTCGCGCTGGTCAACTCCGGTATATTCTGCAGCCCCCTTTCCATTTATTACGCCTTCAACAAGGGTTTTTCTATCAATACCTATGTTTAAGGCTTTTCGAATTGCTATGTCGGCAGTTACATTATTGCCTATAGGGTCTCCCTGAAGGCTCTTTTTACCCGTATCGTATTGCATAGGGAAGGAAACTCCCTGCGCCCTCGCTGCCGGTAGAGGAACTAATTTATAGCCTGGTATAGTCTGGTTTGCGTGACTGATTTCGATTTCGGCTACATCAACATCTCCGGATTTTGCAGCTGCAAATGCTGTTTCTTTATCCAGGAATAACATGGTTATTTTCTTGAAGTACGGCTTTTTCCCGTAGTAGTCTTCATTTAACGTAAAAATTGCCTGCTGCCCCTTATCCCATTGCACAAATTTGTAAGGGCCCGAACCTATAGGATTGGCCCCATAGGCTTCTTTCTGATATACATGCGCTGGCACAATCCCGACGTATCTGAGCCTCCATATAAAGCTGGACTGAGGATCTTTTAATTTAAATTCAACTGCAGTGTCATTTATTGCAGTTGCTTTTTCAAGATTGCTCATATCCAGTTCGGAATTACTTCCAATAGCTGTGTTAAAGGTAAAGGCTACATCTTCCGCAGTTAACTTCTCTCCATCTGTGAAATTTACATCGTCTCTTATATTTACAGTCCAGGTTTCCCCATCAGGACTAATAGTATAGCTGACTGCAAGGTCATTTATTATGTTTCCGTCATCGGCTGATTTAAAAAGAGTGCTCTGCACCAATGGCTCAAAATTCACATGCCCGCATCCCCAACCAAGGAGTGGATCAAATCCGGTTTCAGGCTCTCCTGTATGTGAATTCACATTTACGACCAGTTCGTCAGGAACTTTATCAGAGTCCCAGGCGTTTACTTCATTGGCAATCTGAGATGTTAGCTTCTCAGAATTTTCAAGACTTTCAGAGCTTTCTGCTACTCCCGACAACTGAGACTCAGAATTAGCTGGTTTATCGACTAGCATAAAAACAAGAATCCCTGTTATGATGAGAATTATAGCAGCTAGAAGTAAGTACTGCTGGTTTTTTTTAATTCAGATTCCTCCTTTTACCATCCTGGACTTCAGACCCTGGTTTTACTATTTTAGCTAGGTTCAAAATTTCCCGAAATATTATTCGAGAGTAAAAATTTTAGAAATAAATTAAAATTATATTTTACCAGGCACTATTTTTATTAAATTACATTTAATTGATTTTAATTTTTATAGAATTCCATTTTCTCTAACGTTTGTAATTCTAAAGTATTACTTTTTTTCATAATATTATGAGGAATTAATTAAAACAATTTACTATAAATATTTTCCTAAATAAATGTGTTACTAAATTCTTTATCCCAGTTAATTAGGTATTACCAAACACAAATTTATTTTTATTCTCTTCATATTTTGGGTTTAATAAAAGGATTAGACAACTAAGTCAGAATTTAATGTGATAAAGTTCAAAAAAAGCGATAAAAGAAACAGTTGACAAAAGAGACACTAGAAGAGATATCAGATAAGTAATCGAAAATGACAAAGGACAAAGGACAAAGAAAAGAGGTAAAGACAAAAAGGACAAGGATAAGAAGATAAAAAACAAGAAATCTTATAAAAATGCTAAGTAAAAACGACTGAAAAGTAAATCAAAAAGTTTAAAAATTGTTTAAAATGACTCCAAAAAATAGATAAAAAAAGTTGCTGAGGATTTTTATCCCCAGTTTTTTGAAAATACTAAACATTTTAGTAGATTGTTACGATACAAATCAACATTCTTTTAAATTCTTCATCTGCTTATTTTCATCTATTTATTTTCTTAATTTCCCGTGCGTTTCCATTCTAAAATGTTCCCAAAGATATCTGCCCCGTGAGGCTGTATTTTAGGCGTCCCTATATCCAGGTTTTCATCCATAATATACAGGTAATTGATAGTTGCAATCCAGAACCAGGTTGCATCTCCTTTTGCAGAAAATCCTGTTGTTCCATCCCAGGCAGCTAGCTGCCAGTTTTTGTTAGCAATATCCGGATCAGAACTTGTTAAAGCTGTCCTCAAATGGTTGTCCACAACAGGATTATTATACATAATTATATTGTTGTAATTTGAGGGATTATAACTTTTGCTGTAATATCTTAAGTACAATTCTGTAGGATCAAGAGAACCAAAACCGAATACTACTGGCGTTGAATGAGCAAGAGTATCTATTTCATTCCAGCTTTTGCCTTCAGGTTTAATACTTATGCCTATTTTTTTAGCTTCCTCGCTTAACGCAACTGCTAAAGCCTGTCTTTCCTGTGCGGATGAAGAATAGAGGAGGTTAAATTCCGCTTTTATCCCATTCTTTTCCAGAATGCCGTCCCCATCACCGTCTCTCCATCCAGCATCAGCTAAAATTTTTTCGGCTTCATCTATTTTTCCATCTTCAAATATAGCTTCTTTATTTCCGAAAGGCAGTTTGTCAACACCTGTAAATTCTTCTTCCCCCTGCCCGTTTAAGGCACCGGCAATTAAGGCTTGCCTGTCTATGCCTATATTCAGAGCTTTTCTTATGGCGATATCGGAAGTTACATCGTTTCCAATTGCATACCCGTTTTCAGTTTTTTTGCCGGTATCGGGCTGCAGCGGGAAGCTTAATCCGCGGGCATCAATTGATTCAAGAGATACTATTTTCATCCCTTCAATCTGTTGATTGGCATATGAAGCAGGAATTTCAGCCAGATCAACCTGTCCTGATTTTGCTGCCGCAAAAGCAGTGTCTGCTTGCATAAAGAGAATGGTTAATTTTTTGAAATAGGGTTTATGGCCATAGTAATCCGGATTTGCTTCAAAGATTACCTGCTGGCCTTTATCCCACTGTACAAATTTGTAAGGGCCCGATCCAATGGGGTTTTGCCCATAATTTTCATTGTAGGCGTGTTCAGGTGCAATGCCAGTAACTGCAAGTTTATTTATGAAAGTGGTCTGCGGGTCATTTAATTTAAATTCGACTGTATTATTATCAAGTGCGTTTGCCGTCTCCAACACCGATAAATCTACCCCGGTACCGTTTGCTGCAGTGTTAAATGTAAAAACTACATCTTTTGCTGTTAACGGCACTCCGTCATGGAATTTAACGTCATCTCTTATCCTGACAGTCCAGGTTAATCCATCTTCACTTACTGTATAGTTAGTAGCTAAATCATTGATTAAATTCCCATTACTGTCCTTTTTGAAGAGAGTACTTTGAACCAGAGGTTCATGATTATCACCCCAGCCAGTAATTGGATTAAATCCAGCTTCCGGTTCTCCTCCATGCGTTCCTATCGCTGCTACTAACTCATCAGAACCGCTAGAAGTTGGTTTATCCGAGTCGTTGGAAACTGACACTTCGGATTCTCCAGAACTTCCTACTGCAGAAATCTGGGTATCAGTCCCGGCTGGTGAGTCGGTTAATGCAAAAACTCCAACAGCAGCTATGATTAAGACAATTAGCCCTATGAAGATATATTGCTGGTTTTTTTCGATGCAAATTCCTCCTTATTTTTATCCAATTATTCCACCCGATTTTGAATTATTTTAACATATATTCTGAAACTGTGTTTTTAATCGGGATCGTTGGATAATACTTTCTTTTCCAGAAACAATGCCAAAGTGTTATTTTTAAAAAGATTTGTAAGATCAAAAAGTTAAAACAATTGTACTATAAATACTTTCCTAAAAATAAGTGTTACTAAATATTATTTTATTTAAAATAGTAATATTACTTATGATTTCCATTTGTTGAGGTCTTGTTAGAGATCTTGTTTAGAAAAGCGGGATTATTTTGTATCTTTAACTTTTTTGGTTTGAATCATCAAGTTCTGATTTTAAAAGCTCTGATATTTCAAAATTCGAAATAAAGAAATATACAATTATATTAATTGAATTTAGTATCTCTCTTTGAACATGAGGAAATAAGTAGAAGTCTAAATATTGTCAATTCAGTCCGGTATTCTCGTTCAGTGAAAATGAATCAAGTTTCCTAAAATGATTAAAGCTTTGCTTCAGGTTTTATTCCAAAAAAGCTTTATTCTAAGACGTCTAAACTTCTAACAAATGCGCAGATTGCTGTTACAGAAATATCTGCGTATAAAGAGATTTTTCTTGTATTTATAAACGATTTGATAATTTTCCAGCAAGAATTTTAGTCCCAAAATTGGGCTCATTTGAGGCCTTTTCTGGCCAAATAACGGAAAAATTTGCCCTATTCGAAAGCAAGATCCATTAAAACAAGGATTGAAACAATCCTGTAAGAAGCATAAAAATCGTTGCTATTATACTATTCGAAAGCAAGATCCATTAAAACAAGGATTGAAACTTTTTGAGAGGCGTTCTCCAGCTATTGTGACATCATTCGAAAGCAAGATCCATTAAAACAAGGATTGAAACCAATAATCATTATCTAATAAGCCATGTTTTTCCATATTCGAAAGCAAGATCCATTAAAACAAGGATTGAAACCGCCAGAATCGTCAGGGTAAAGCTCTGTTGCTAATCATTCGAAAGCAAGATCCATTAAAACAAGGATTGAAACCTGAAAGCGGTATTGTAATACCAAACATTGTAAGAAATTCGAAAGCAAGATCCATTAAAACAAGGATTGAAACAAAAAAGGTCTCCTATTGCCTTTTTCGTAATATCTATTCGAAAGCAAGATCCATTAAAACAAGGATTGAAACATCCATTCTAGCTTTAACTCTAGGTCTGCAAATTCCCATTCGAAAGCAAGATCCATTAAAACAAGGATTGAAACCATTAGAGTCCCCAGGAGGTGCGGGAATTTCAGGAATTCGAAAGCAAGATCCATTAAAACAAGGATTGAAACTGACTTCTTCTGATTTTCCCCAACAGTCGCAAAATATTCGAAAGCAAGATCCATTAAAACAAGGATTGAAA
>JBNAKO010000059.1:0-1766 GCA_049706495.1 Methanosarcina sp.
CGCTACAGTATTGGGGTTGCTTATAACAATATATATAAATCACTTAATAAAATAAATAATTATGCAGAATTAATAAAAGTTAATTGTTTAGAAGTTTACGGCTTTCATCCCCCACCTGCCAGCCTTCGGCTGTCGAGGAACGGGACTTCCCGCCTTAAAGTTAAATAGAGATTCATTCAAAAAAAGAGGATAACATATAAAAAGAACTTATAATCATTCTTCTATCTCATTTCTCTCTTGTTCCTCTGCCCTGATAATCATTTTTGTTAAAGGTTCAACTTTCTGGATAGCAGCCTTTCCTATAATTTCAAGTGTCCCATCAGCTTTTACCGATCCAATTAAGCACCCCGGCCTGACACGGATATCTCCCTGACAGACTGCAGAGTTTACCTGAGCTTTATCAAGGAATACAAGTTCGGAATTTGCTTCAATATTTCCTCGAATCTTTACTTTTGAGCAAATAAGAGCACTCCTGGCCTTTACATTGCCCAGGACAATAGAATTTTTTCCAAGTTCCAGTCTTCCATTTACAGTAAGATTTTTCCAGAATTTTACTTCCTGCCCGACAATTACATTGCCATTCAGTACAAGGGCATTATCGAAAAAGGCTCTTTTTTCAATCACATAGGTATTCGATTTGGGATGGTACTTGATAAAATTATTCATTAAAACCACTCCGGGTCACTTTTCCCGGTTATCAGGCAAGAAGTTTTTATTTCTAAACGTATACAAAAATTTGTTTACTGAATTTCAAAATATGATTGAACATCTATTATATAACAGCATCGAATGTTCACTATCAGCTGCCTTTTATAAATATAATAAATTTAAAATAAACCAGAATTCCCTAAAATTAACAAAAGCGTCTCCCGATAAAAAACTGCACTGGAAATATTAAATGATCTAAAAATACTGATGAACAACTAAAGAAACAAAATCAGGATAATAAAATGATAAAGGATAATAAAAAGATAAGACACAATAATAGAAAAAGACTGAAAGAAATTAAAGGTAAAACACCAATAACTTCTCAGCCCTAACTTTTTAATTTGAAAAATCCTGTTTACTCAACAAGGCTGGCAAAGCCATATTTTGGAAGTACTCTTTCGATTTTAATCCTGACTTCATCGCCTACTTTTGTACCGGGAACAAAGATAACAAAACCCTCTATACGGGCAATGCCGTCTCCCTGGCGAGCAATGTCCTGGATTGTTACATCGTAAACTTCGCCTTCTTCAACAGGAACAGCGCTGGTTTCTTCTCTGAACATAGAAAACCATTCCTAATAATTTAAGATAAAATTTAATGTGATTGTTTAATTTCTGTATGCGCATTTACTCGACAACGCTTCCAAATGCAAATTTTGGAAGTACTCTTTCTACTTTAATTCTGACTTCATCTCCAACTTTAGTGCCGGGAACAAAGATAACAAAGCCTTCGATACGGGCAATGCCATCTCCCTGACGAGCAATATCCTGAATTGTTACATCGTAAACTTCGCCCTCTTCGACAGGGACTGAGCGACTTTCTTCTCTAAACATTAAAATCATTCCTTTAATATAATTAAATTAATTATCTAATTCTTTTACTTACATTTATTCGACAACGGTTGCAAATGCAAATTTTGGAAGTACTCTTTCAACCTTAATCTGAACTTCATCGCCGACGCTTGTATTCGGGACAAAAACCACAAAACCTTGAATACGGGCAATGCCGTCTCCCTGGCGAGCAATATCCTGAATTGTTACATCGTAAGTTTCGCCCTC
>JBNAKO010000060.1:0-4902 GCA_049706495.1 Methanosarcina sp.
TCAGGAAGGCTCAGCTCTATCCCATCAATATGCGGGATGTTCCGGGCAAGGTCGCTTTCACAGTTGGACTTTTCTGCATGGAAAATTTCCCATACAAGTCTCTGCAGACTATTGTAGAGGATCATGCAGCTCAGAGCCTGAGTTCCGTGAAAAGAATGGATATCGGGAAGGGGAAGTTCTGGGTCTATACCAACCGCGGGAACGTTTCCAGCCTGCCTCTAAAGGCAACCCACAAATACGAGCAGCCTGGCTGTCATGTCTGCCTCGACTATGTTTCCAATCTTGCTGACATCTCAACCGGCTCAGTCGGAAGTCCTGACGGCTGGTCTACAGTCTTTATCCGCACCAGAGCAGGAAACGAAATCTGGTCTAAAGCAGTTGCTGCCGGCATGTTCGAGACAAAACCTATTGAGGATGTTAAGCCAGGTCTTGAGCTACTCACGAAGCTTGCGAAGGAGAAGATTGACAAGAATCGAAAGACAGTTGAGGAGCGCAGGAATTTCGGTGTCAACAAGGCACTGCGGGATCCCTACGCCTGAAATTCTTCTATTTTTCTTTTTTGTCATCTAAAATTTCGCTTTATCTATGCTGAATATGGGATGAGAAAGTTGTCATCCCCAAGATGATTCCACTAAAGGCATACCGAAATCTCTATAAAAATTAGATTGATTCTAGAGTCTTTTTCTTTACTATGTAGAGATTATTGTTTTTAATATCCATGTTTTCATTTTTAATTTTCGTACTATTATTTTGGGCTAAAAACCAACATCAACAGGCAACATGAAAGATGCCTATGTGTTTCTCTAACTTTTTTTACGTTGAATATGAATCGATAGGAAAAATATGGCCTTTAAAATATAGGGCCATCTGATAGCTATTTTTTAAAAGCGTTATAAAGTCTCTGGACTGATTAAAAAGAAAACACATAGGCACGTTTTACCGATGACGGTTTTTTTGGTCGAGTGAACAAAATTAGGTAAATTTTACCAGAATTTTTAAAAATTAAGTTATCGACAATTTAGTTATATATTCGGATTTTTCAAATAGTATAATCTGATAGTTGAGGAAAAAATATTACTTTTCCTAACATCCTTTCTTATAAAAATGAGATTATATTAAAGTCAAATTTTTAATTCTCCATTTGTCCAGATACAGAGAATCTAAGACTATTTCTTTCTACAATAATATGTCAAACAATAGCCCTATGGAAACTCTACTTGATATTATAAAGAGAGGAACAAGGTTATTCTGCCAAAAAAAGCACAACAGAAAGCAAAAGAAACAGTATATATTAATTAATCTGCTTTCTTATTTATAATAAGCATTTTAATACTCATATTTGCAAGCCCATTATCATGGAATAAATGATGTTACAAGAGGCAGAACTCGAAACCCATTATATGCTACTGGCGCAGACATATTAAGTATATTAATACTTTAGATACTTATTTGCAAAGATTTATATATATTATGATATATATGTTTGACAGCAACTGGAGGTCAACAAAAATTTCGACAATGTACATAAACAGAAAGTGTTTCCCTTAAGAAGCAAATAAATATTTTTTTCGAGGATCTCCTTTGCGGTAGTTAAGAGCAAATAGGAGGTTCAAATGAAAACAAAATTTAAAATTTTAAGCTTTATCACCCTGTTTTTCTTAGTATCGGTGACATCAGTGTCATCTGTATCTGCAGCTGCAGAGGTTGGATCGTTCGAACTCAATGGTGTAAATGTAATAGCTTATGCAAACAACCCAAGCGCTGGAGTATATGGATATTATGGATTGCAGTATGAATGTGTGGAATATGTAAATCGGTTCTATGGGAAGGCACTTGGCCATAGAACTATGGCTGGAGGCGGACACGCAAAGCAATATTTAGGATCTGCTTCAGAAAAAGGATTGAAAGCTTACAAAAACGGTGAATCAACCACAATCCCATGTATTGGAGATATAATTTGCTCAAATAATGGCGATTACGGACACGTTGCAATTGTTAGACAGGTTTTGAGCGATCGTATTTACGTGATCCATCAGAACTTTAGAAATTATCCATGTCAAGAAGCCAATTACCTCCCGCTTACTCTATCGAAGACTAATGGAATGTGGAAAGTAGATGGTTTTGATTCAAAATATCAAGTATCTGGCTGGCTTCGGAAGCCCGTGACTTTAACGGTTTCACCCTACTCAGGAAAACAGGGGACTATATTTACTTTCAGGGGAACTGGTTATACCCCTAATGGGAAAATAGAATTCCATGTAAAAAAACCACCGAACGTTTGGGTAGGTGGTAGTACTGAATACCCTGTTTCAACTTTTACTGCCTCAAGTACAGGAGTTTTTAGTTATACGTTTAAAAGTAGTGTCTTGAGCCCCAAAGGAACTTATAAGGTTTGGGCTGTTGACTTGTCGACACGTGCTGATATGTCTCCAGGAAGACAAAGCCCGATTGTTTACGAGACTATAACATAATGAGTCGGCCTACAATGAGGGAATTAACCGAAAATAAAATAGATTAGATAAAAAAACCTTGTTTTATATAGAATATTTGTACTCAATATGTCAAATCATGTACCTTATACATTGTATTAAACTTATAATTGCAAGGCCAAAAATAATTTTGCTTATTTCCCTCTTTGTCGCACAAGTTTAAATCTTAGACAAATTTAATTTTTTACATATAAAAATGTCAATGAATGTGAGCTTTTATAATCTCACACTCAGGGAGAGTGGATAATATGAACATAAATATTAAAAATTGTACATACGCAATTTTGATAATTGGAGTACTATTTAGTGGACTAACAAATGTCGTTAGTGCTGAAACACCAAAATTTCTTTCATTTCCATTTACAGACTCAGATATTAAACTTCAACAGGGTTGGGTCTATGATTTCAGTACTGCAAAGCATCAGGGTATAGATTATATCAAAAATTGGCAGGCTTTCGACGTTAAAGCTGCAGCTGATGGTGAGGCGATTTATATACCTAACCATCGTACATGGGGCAACTATGTAAAAATAAAACATATTGTTGGTACTAGCACCTATTACACACTTTATGCTCATTTAGCCAGTTCTCCCCTACAGGCTAATAAATGGGTACCAGTGACACGTGGAATGAAAATTGGGGTGGCCGGAAAGACTGGAGACGCACGTAATGTTATTCATTTACACTTTGAATTCTCCAAAACAACTGCTCCTCCAAATAATAGGCTAGATCCATATGATATTTATTCTACTAAAAATAATTATCCACCATACAAACCTAATGGACCTAATAATTATTGGACCAATTCTGGAAACACGAAACTTTTACGTGTAAATGGTATTGATGTACACTATATCAATTCAAATGGTCAGAGGGCTAGAGTCTACGGCCCCGGAATGTTTAGCTTTATGCATTTTAGTTGGGCTGATGTAAAGGATGTGTCTGAACAGGAACTTATGCAGTATCCAGAGGCATATCCATGGAAACTTACGTTCCCGGATTATACCTTTATAATGGACGAAACATCCGGTCAAATTTCCATGATAGAGTTTGGAACTAGGCACTGGCTGACTAGTTGGGAAAGTTATATTCGTCACAACGGTGATCCAACACTTTCTAACGTAGTTAGGTGCAGTACAGACGAATATTATAATACAAACGCCGCTGGAAATAACTACGACTAATGAAACTAGTTAGAAAATTATTTTTAGGCTGTCTAAACCCCATTTTGATTTTTAAAAATGAATAATATTCCCTTTTAATTTTTAGGTGGTTCATCAACTTATTATTGATGAGTCAACTAAAAATTCACATACTTGGGCTTTATATCTTATTCCCCATGCCTTATTAATTTAAGTTATTTTTCATCTTAGAAATTAATGGTTAGTAGGCTACTAACAGAGGAAAACAAGCATATTCCTATGTACTATGAAACATTCGGGAAAACAAACACATAGGCAATTGTAGGAAATTCTTTCCTAAAAGAGTATTTTTCTTTATAAGAATCAAAAGATAAAATAGGATATATACTTCTAATGTTACTTTGTTCAGAAAATCTATGTTGGTTGTACAATACTGATGGCAATTTGTAATTTATAGAAAAATTACAAATTTTCTGCAACTCCATCTTTTATATCTCTGACTTTTCCTTCAAGCCTAAGATTGTCCCTTTTTTATAGAGTCTAAACTTATTGATCTAGTTTTTTTTGTCTAGATATCTGCAACTTTATACGTATTTATTAACGCAAATATGCAAGAAAAAAGGAACTGAATGATGGTTACTTACTTTCAAGGAATTCTATAAACGAATCTAAATTATCCTCTTTCATCTGAACACAAAAATCATTATTTTTGTCTATGTTTTTATACTGCTCGCAAACAGTGTTTAATTTGTTATACATTGTTGAATTTACCGATCTATACCATTGAGCATAATCTCGAATTATCATAACAGACATCGGACATAATAACAAAGTTAAACCAAACCCTAATTCTGCATCCTGGAAAATTACAAAAGGAAAGGTCCTGCATGCTTCCGGCCTATTCTCATATATTCTGCATTTTAAGTCCATTAATAATGGGCATTGCCCGATGATTGCTTTATAGCATCCTTCCAGATCTGATTTTACTGCTTTCGATTTTAAAATTCTCGCACTCTCTTTATCTACGTTCTTTAAGATTTTTTCATATTCTTTTCTATAGAAATCAATAATATGACTTTTGCAGCAGTTCGCATTGCATGACTCAGGACAGCTATAATGTTCAAGAATACTCTGAGTTTTTGAGATTAACAAATCGTGTTTTTCAGAACGTTGCCTTCTATCCATCGCATCCACCCAATTGAAATAAAAAAGAAAGGTTAAGTATATAATTGCTATCAATTGCCCTATTTAATGAGAACTTAACATACTGA
>JBNAKO010000061.1:0-1602 GCA_049706495.1 Methanosarcina sp.
ATCTAATTTTAATCTAATTTTAATCTAATTTTAATCTAATTTTAATCTAATTTTAATCTAATTTTAATCTAATTTTTAGAATTACTCAAATAATACTGCCTAAGTGCTTGTTTCTAAGAAACAAGAATAAAAATCAAATTAAAGTTAAGGAATTAAAAGCCATTTTAATAAAAGTTAATCCAAATATAATTTGGGCTATCCCAAGGATACGAATTATAGAAAAATAATATTTACTTTTTATAAAAGATTTTGATTTTCCTACAATTAAAGCTATAACAACTTTTGATCCTACAAGTAAGGAATAAAAACCGAGTATAAATAATATTGTAGCCATAACATGAATATTCAAGCTTCTAAAAATAATCGGGCCCCCTATGGAAAGCCAGAAAATATAGGGATGTGGATTTCCAAAATTAACAATTACTCCTTTTTTGAGGCCATCTTTTTTCCCTAACTTTAATTCGCTGCTGTTTGGCTTAATTCTTAAGGATTCTATGCCTGAGTATATAAGATATGATGCTCCAAAAAAGGCAATGATTCCAATAATATGGGAATAATTTGTTAAATTCGAGAGGATAAATAACACAGAGAGGACTATTGGAAAGTCGGTAAGGAGAGGAGAGAGTGCAACTTTTATTCCTTCCCATTTTCCGTATTGCAGGGTTTCAGAAATAGTAATAGCAAGTAATGGGCCTGGAGATACTCCTGCAGCAAGCCCTAAAAATGCTCCAAGGCCTAAAAATTCAACAAGATCTAGCACTGCATACCTCATTTTTTATTTAACTTAAAAAATACTCGATACATCGTTATGTCTGGTTAACTTTCAGTTACCTTCAAATTTCATAAAATTTACCACATATTGTTTATCTCATATACAATTTCTAATATCAATTTCTAATATCAATTCACTATACGTGGCAATACAGCAAAGTTCAACGATGGGTATTCAGGCATATAAAATGTGAATATATAAATTTAAGGTTTTAAGTTTTGATCTTTCCTAAAAAGAAGAGGTAGTTAAGCCTCAACCTTTGAAAAGAGAATAGCTCCTATAGCACAGACCAGAATTGCCAGGGTGCCCATCACTGCAAGATTGTTAGAGATGCCGAAAATGCTTATCCCTGAAATTGCTCCTCTGAGGCCGTCAACTCCATAGGTTAAGGGATCGATTCTGCTTATAAAATAAATAGGAGCTGGCAGATTTTCAAGCGGGAAGAGAGCGCCTGAGAGGAAAAAGATCGGCATGATAAGGAAGTTCATGATCAACTGGAAGCCCTGCATATCTTTCATTTTCGAAGCTATGGCAAGGCCGAGTCCTGCAAAGAAAACGGCTATTAAAACCATGAAAATCAATCCCAGAGCAAAATCTGCGATGCTTGAAATTCTGAAACCAAGCAGATACGTCAGGCCAAGCACAATCATGCCCTGAATCAAAGCTATGGTTGCTCCACCGAAGGTTTTTCCAAGCATAATTTCTGTCCTGGAGATTGGAGCTACCAGAGTTTCTTTTAAAAAACCGAATTGCCAGCCCCTCTTATTTATGATAGCCTTCGGGTTTGGATTCGGCCCAATGTACACAAGAGCCAGTGGAGGCGCAAATTA
>JBNAKO010000062.1:0-2611 GCA_049706495.1 Methanosarcina sp.
CCATTTTTACCTATTAATTCTAATTTCTCAAAATTACTTATGTTATCAGGAGCACAGTTGATAATCTGGAACACAGGATTAAGAGCAATAATTTTGAGTTTTGGGATGGGCTCAATAATATAAATATTATCAGATTATCCTTTCTATTTATCTACTGATATTAAACTTAATTTTTATAATTAACCAGGTACAGATAGATTAAAAAATCTAAGAATTCGGTAAATTATACCTTTTACAAGGCTTAAAATAGCTGTTAATCCTCTTGAAGACATACAACTGTTTCTACCATAATATCATAAAGTGCCTGTTTTTTTCCTGTAAAGAGAATTAAAAAATAACCTGTGAAGAAGGGTATTGCGGCAATAAACTTCCATATAAAACGTTTTGTTGCTTTGTAAAATGAAATTTTGTTTCCAGTCAGGTCGGTTACAATCAGGTTCATAGCCTGCTTTCCGATTGTACCTCGTAAAATCGAACTTTCCTGGAAAACAAAATAAATATAGGCCATAAAAAAAACCAGAATATAAGGAAAACTTCCTGTTAACGGGCCCGTAAAAAACTGGATAAAAGAAATAAATAGGATAATTACGGAAATATCAATTGTTGAAGCTACCAGCCTTTTGAAAAAACTTGAATATGCCTGCATACTTACCCCCTAACATATTTTATACACTTTGTCCATACTAAATAAAATTATCTATTGGAATGATATATTTAGTTTAAAAAAGACTTAAGCCAAAATTAATTGAATTAATGAATCAATCGAACACACAAGACAGTTTTATAGCCAGATTTCACATAAAATTTGATATAAATATGAAAACAACCTGAGAAAAATTTCTAGAATATTTTTACTATTTCTTAGTATTCATAATATCAATAATATTTACTAAAAAAGCACATTTAAAAATTTACTTCTGTTATGTAATTATATATTTATATAGTACAGGCTGCCAGTTAAATCTAATTTAATACACTTAGCGTCAAAATGAAGCTTTTGAAAAAAATATTTTGAAAAAGGAAAAATAAAGAAAGAATTTCTTTATAATATTTATTCCTTCTTTTATCTTCTTTTTACTTCTTTTTGAGTATTGGACTCTCAATTTTCTCAAGTAATTTTTTAACATCAATCTTTACTTCTGAAGCAAGCTGTCTGGCATTATCCCCTGTTTCATCAACAAGTTTTTCGACCCTGCCAGTTACACTTTTAACTTCATCTTTTACATCGATTGATTTAATTTCTCCTGAAAGGGACTTTATTTCGCCATTTATATTTTTCGCAAGTTTTGAAGCCTCTTCTCCTGTTTTTTTTGCAAGGGTATCAATATCATTTCCAAGTTTTCCAACTTTCTCTTGAAGATTAAAACTTTTTTTCCCATTTTCTGACCCTTTATTTTCATTTTGAGCTGCTTTTACCATTTTACCCCTCTATATATTGATAAAATTATTTTTTCTGGAATTTCTCTAATTAGAAAGTTTATTTTAACAATAACTTACTGACTTTCTTAATAATAAAATTATCCTCATAGGTTGGAATTTCAGATTTAAACGAATTTAACAAAATAAAGTTAAATAAACAACAGAATTATGGTATCTGATATTTTACATAGACAAATCTGGGAAAAATAAGGATGATGTACCGGTTTTTATAATGGATCTCAGCCAGAATTAATATCTACTGTAATTTAAATGGTTTTGTTAAGACAGAATATTTAGTTTTTAATAAAAAGTTTCCTTTCTTGAAAATAAAAATGTTTATATAAATCCGGCATCAAGTCCTTATAATACAAGATTATTATTAAGGTCCAATAAATTAAAGTCTAACCAGGGTCTGGATTTACACCCAAAACAATTTTATATCTTTATGGTTAACATTAATTTTGTATTATTTAATTCATGTTTAACCGGTATACCCTGACGGATGCATTTAACCCTGTAATATGCAGGAATTTTAGGGAAGAAATTTAAGATTTTTGATCAAAGAGATGTGTTGAGTAAATCTGAGTATACTACAGTTATAAAGTATAAATAAAATATTATGGTAAAAGATAACAGGATTTGGTTGGAAACAATTTTATTAAAAGTCCAATAAATATAGAGAAAAGAGCTGAACCAGGATTTTTATTTAAAAATCTAACTCTTATAAAAGCTGCCCTTTTATTTTTGGTGTGGTTTTTGAGGTTATGAGAAGATATGCAGACTTTAGTTATATGTATTGACAGAGATAACGACCTGGGAGAAAAAGCGAAACTAGGGACGCCTATAGTAGGACGGGAAGAAAATATTCAGGCTGCTGTTGCGCTAGGGATTGCAGACCCTGAAGACTCGGATACCAATACTATTTTTGGCGGGATTCGGATACTTGATGAGCTTCGGGCAAAAGGAGTTGACGCTGAAATAGTTTCTTTTGCAGGAGACAAAAATGTTGGTGTTATTTCAGATCAGAAGATTGCCGAACAGCTTGAGACTTTTCTCAGATTGAATAATGTTCAAAGGGCTATATTTGTTTCCGATGGGGCTGAAGATGAAACCCTTGTACCTATTGTTCAGTCTCGTATGAAAATAGACTCTGTCAAAAGAATTGTAGTAATGCAAAGCGAAAACCTGGAAA
>JBNAKO010000063.1:0-3949 GCA_049706495.1 Methanosarcina sp.
ACAAGCCAGCCTGAAAGGAAATCTTCGGTAGTGAAAATTCCAAGTAAAGGTTTTGCAAGGGCAGACAGACCAAAAACTGCTGGAATAGTGATAAGAAGAAAATATCTCAAAGAATGAGACATATAAATTCTAACCTGATCGATTTTATCTTCATCAAATAGCTTTGAAAGCTCTGGAAGCAGAATAAGTTGAAGAGGGCTTACAAAAAGCTGGATAAGATTCCCGATAGAACACGCTGCTGAATAAACCCCAACATACCCCAGCCCAAGGAAATAAGTAACCAGATATCTGTCACTTGACTCTGTTATCCATCTGATGAGGGCATTTGGAGTTAAGGGAAGAGAAAACTGCAAATATTCTTTAATGTAAATAAATCTGGGGATTACGAATCCTATCTGCGAGAGAATAATGAGAAGAGATATTAAAATAATACAACTTTGAACCACCAATGTTGCAAGTATTACTCCGTGAAGCCCAAATCCTATTTTAAGAAGAATAAGAATGAGAAATAATTTCCCGAAAGTCTCAAAAAGAGTTAGATAAGAAAATTTCTTAATTTGCCGGAAAATTCTGAAATAGAAAAGAGATATTGATTCGATCACATTTAATAAAATTAGAAAGGAGCCGATCTGAATATAGTAAGCAGCTTCAGGATCTCTGAAACCATAAGTTGCAAGAGGTCCTGCAAAAATATACATCAAAAAAGAGGCGACAAAACCGGAGATAGTTACAAAAAAAAGGAGAGAATAAACAGCTTCTTTTATTACTTTGGGCTCAGTTTCAGCAGATAAAAATCTGACAAACCCCATAGAAAGCCCCATAAGCGCAAGCGGTGTTATAAGGGATACTGTTATATTAATTTGAGCCCAGATCCCATAATCATATGTTCCAAGGGTTTTTGTAATAATAGGAAGTAGAAAAAAGGTGCCCAGGCTTGTAAGTATCTGGACTGTTCCGATAAAGCCGACATCCCTTGCAAACTTTTGATACGACACCATACCACCTTAAAAGACTCTGTTTTTAGCAATTTGTGATCTTAGAAAATTATAAAAATGGTGTTCCTGAAATTTATTAATAATTTGATCCAACTCACTATCCAGAATCTTATATTAAATCCTTTCGAACACTAACCTGATACGCCAAGCTTTGTTAGGATTCGTATTTATTCCAGCTTGAGAGAATTTGCCATATAAATCGCTCGAAAAGAACATAGAAATTTTCGTATATCAGATTAAACATAGGATTACATTGAATTTATTTTAACATTTTTTTCTTAGTAAAAATTAAGCTTTAAATCAATTCAATAAGAGATTTCTACAAAAGATAAAACCTTTTGTATTTATACAAAAATCTATGGAAGTGGGCACAAATGTACTATTAAATTTGAAGATAAAAAGTAAAAATTAAAATCTCAATATTAACCCTGAAAAAGCGTATGTTAAATAATTTTTAGTTAAAGTCATGTTATTAATGAGCTGATCCTAAAACTCCAAACTACTTCTTCCAAATTTGCGTTTCAGATTATCATTGAGCTTTTGATTACGGAATTAAATTTGAAAAATCAGAATGTATTAGAGAAAAATGGGTTTTGAGATAGCCTCAGTAACAGACGAATTATCTTAAAATCACTAATTATAGATATAAAGGAATAGTAATTCAGTAAAAAAGAAGAATATTTTTATTTGAAAATTATTTTCAGAAAAATTAATATAATTAAGAAAAAATTCCCAAAAATTCAGTACTAATAGGCATTAGCAATAATTATAGGAGTTTCCTCTTAAATATTTATAAGCAATTTTTAATTTGAGGTTAACTGTAGGTTAACCTTAATTCTGGCATTCTGGTGTTATCTTCACAGTTAGAGCTGTAAAATGCTATATAATTATCATTCTCGACCCTTGCTTTAATAAGAAAACCAGTATTTGGATACTTATTGCTTGTATATTCTCTTATAAGAGAGGTTACATCAAGCTTAATTTGCGTATTATTTGGTAAATCGTTCGCTTTGATAGTATAGGTTGCATATGGAACACTCCCTTGCAAAACCGTGTTTTTATCATACCAGTCTCCTCCAGGATTATTCCAGGTAACACCTTTATCCTTCTTAATCCAGCTAACATATGCAGGGTTCCAAGCAGTTGGCCTATAAATCTCAATAATAGTATCTTCAGGTCGGGAAACTGAGGGATAATACCAGGAAAGAGAAAGGGTGGCGTTCTTGATTTCAACAGATCTGGGATATTCGCTTAAATTAAACCATAAGAGAGCTCTGTATCTTCCGATATTATTTATTTCTCCAAGGTCCAGAAATTGATTTCCTGAAAGAACATTTTCAGGGGAAACTTCGCGCAAGCGGTTATCATAAATTTCATCAGAAATGTCAAACAGCACTTCTTTTTTCAATACATTGATATTTACAGACTCGGAATCTTTAAACTTTCCATCACTAACTTCAAAGAGTATATTGTATAGCCCTTCCTGCCCATTCTCAGGGGTCCAGCTAAAAAGTCCGGATTCAGTATTAAGATTGGCCCCAGAGGGCAGGTTTGAAGCTGAGTATGTAAGATCATCTCCATCCGGATCAGAAGCTCTCAATACAAAATTGAGGTTTTCACCGGCTTTAACCTCAAGATCTGAAATTGAAGCTATTACGGGTGCATGTTGAGGGTCTGTCAATGGATTCTCGGATTTTGATGCGTACTGAGTGTTTCCATACCTTCCGATATTAATCCTATCCCCATTGTTTTCAGGTTCTTTTGAATAATCAGAAGTCTTATATCCGGCATCGATACAGGGAGAGTTTACTTTGTCCTTTACCCAGGTTTTCCCATTCCAGCGGCCTGCTTGAGATTGCAAATGGTAATCATGATTCTTCAGGTCTGCAAGTAAAGGATTTGCGTAAATATCAGTCCTTGAAGTACAGTTTTTGTAATTTCCTGCTATGTTGTTATAAAGGCAATTATTTTCAAGGACAAAGCTATGGGTTTTTGGAAGATAATTGATTATGCCATACCCTGTCCCAGCTGCATCTTTTACACGTTTTTGCGTGTTTATTAATATATTATTACGAACAGTTGTTGTATACTTATTTTTTGGAGAATAAGCTTCTGAGGACCCTGTAAGATACATATGTATAACTGCGGAATGGTATGCTCCATCAAATACGTTGTTTTCTATGAGAGTATCATGGAAGCAACTGGCTATAATTCCGCCTACCCATGTAATACTGGGATTGGTGCCCGTGCTATAGAAAACATTATGATGGATATGAATATTTTTCCCCTGTTCTCTGGTCGTAACATCTGTATCATAATTTAAAATCCAGATCCCAGGCCCATATGTACTATTTAGTATATTATTGTAAATCTCTATTTTATCCATAGTACCAGCAGACTTTTCGACCTGGATCCCTGGTCCACCTGCACTCCAGTGATAGAAAGAATCTATGATATTGTCATGTAACTTGACATTATTCGAGTTCCAGACTCGTAGACCGCTGTTAGTCCTGCAGGTTATCTTGTTATTCCAGGCTTCTACATTAGTACAATCAATCGAAAAAAGTCCATCATGTCCGAGCTTATACACCTTATTATTATAGAACTGGATATTCTTTCCGTTTTTTATTCTTAACCCGTCTCCGTGTCCATCATGCATGTACATATTGCATACTTTTACATTGTTACAGTGAGTAAAATACATTATATTGTAATATCCTTTCCCTTTGACAACTTTTGGATTTCCATCGTGGTTGGCGTTTATTTCAAAACCTCTTATTATAATGTTACTATTTCCATTGTTATTGATCTGCTTTATCAGAGGTTTCATTGTAGGCCAGTCAGCATTGTTAGCAAGCTTAAGGACAACAGTAGAATCTCCTTCAAGAATTGTGTTGCTCCCGATTAAAAGGCTGTCATCAATCACATACGTAAAAGGACCTTTCAAATGAACT
>JBNAKO010000064.1:0-6231 GCA_049706495.1 Methanosarcina sp.
TTATTATTATTATTATTATTCAAATATAAATCGGCTTAAATTGACTCTGCGTATTTAAAAAACCAGGGATGAAAAATTGGAGTACAATATATAAAAGATTAAGATTCTTTATTTAATAATGGTTGAGATCGAGAAGTTGAGGGAAGAAGCAGTCGCCTGTTTCAATAAAACTTTAGATTTAATGCAGGAAGGAGAAACCGAAAAAGCTCTGGAATCTCTTGAGAGAGCTGAAAAAATCGCACAGGAAATAAAAGATGGGGTAATTTTATTTCATACGTTAAAAGCAAGAGGTCAGCTATTACAGATCCTGGGCAGGTTTGAAGAAGCTCTGGAAATTTATACATTTTCTTTAAGGATGAATGAAAAATTTCTGGTGACATATCCTGAAAATAAACTCTATCTGGATACTCTTCAAATGAATCTTAATAATATTGGACATCTTGGAAATTTGTTCCAGAAAGATGGCAAAAACGAATTATCGCAGCAAGCCTATGAATTCGGGCTTGAAATCTCCAAAAAACGGCTTGGTCTTGAACCGGAAAATGAATTTTACCAGATTTATACAGGAAATACTTTGAATAACTTTGGGGAACTTATTTCAAAGATAGGACAAAAGGAAAAAGCAAAAGAAAACTATGAAGAAGCCCTTAAAATCTATGAGAAACTGCTTAAGAAGCATCCTGAAAATACGGAATATTTATCTGATATTTCAATGGCCCTGAATAATCTGGGACTCCTACTTTCTGAAACGGGGCAAAAAGAAGAAGCAAAAAACAAATTCCAAAATTCACTTGACTTCCTGGAAGATTTGACAGAAAAAAACCCTGAAAATAAAACTTTACAGAAGGAAATAACCCTAATAAAGGAAAAACTAAAAACTTTTTAAACTCATTAATTTTACTGGCTCATTAATATTTGCTTTTATTTGTTCTTAAATCGAAAATAAAACAAAGGATTAGAATTAAAAAATGCATTTAATAAATATGCATTAATAAATATAACTTATTATAACTTGTTATAGCTTTTTATATGGGGACTTGTTCTCAAAAGAGAAAAGAATGAACCAAGAAGCTACTCAATCTTTAAGTGAGTGGTAGTTCACGTAAAGAGATCAAAGATATTTCCGAGCATACTGCTGTCTGCCTGATAAAATTCGGTATACTTGCAATGTTTGCAGGTGATGTGAGTAAATTTTTTGTTCTGTACATCAAAGATTTTACTGAAAAACCCTCCTGTCGTACGAATTTCTCCTGTATCATAAGAATTATTTCCGCATTTCGGACAGGTGAAGTTAACTTTTTTGCTCATTTTCTGGCCCCTTTAGTTCAAGATAAATTTAAGGAAGGGATAGCTTCATTCTTCTTACTCTATTTAATGATATTGTATAGATAAAAGTAAAAAAGAGATAATCAACAGAGTTGTATCACAAGTACAGGAGATATAAAAGTAACAGAAGGAGAGTAGCATGTTAGATTTGGGAATTAAGGTTGGAAAATTACTTAAAAATGAGCAAAAGATTCAGAAATATAAAAATTTAAAAAGAAAGTATTTTATTAAACAAATATTATATTATTAAAAACTTTCTTTGTTTCAGAAAAAAGAGCATTATGCTCTATTTAGCTGGAGGCTCAGAAGACTCAGGAAGTTCTCCTTTCCAGGAGGAAGGAACTTTTCAGAAAAAGATTTGCAAAGAAATATTAACAAAAGAGGACTATTACTGAGTAATAACTATGAAAACGAAAGCAATAATTGCGATTGCCCTTATCATTTCAGCTTCTTTAATGGCTGCTAGAGTATCCCCTGGAATTGATAAGGAGCAGTTTCGAGAAGGAAAATATATCCATATTGATACAATGGAGATCCAATTTAATAAAACGGATGCAGATGTCAATGTAAAATATCATCTCAGCCCCTTTGCCGAGATATATATATTCCTTTTTGGGAGCAAGCATATGGAGCCTAAGCTTGAGGAAATTTTTTTTGAATTCCAGGATGTGCATGTTCAGGAAATAGGACAAGCCAATGCTAATATAGAGATCAAAAATATTGCCAGGAAAAGTGATGAATTTTACCTGCATGATTCCTGTAAATTCGGGGTGCAACCTGATTCTCTTACCATTATTTATCCTGACGGAACAAGAAGAAATATTGAACATCCAACAGCTACGCCGCCTATATTTTATGAATAAAAAAATAATTACAAATTTAATACAGAGTGAATCTAAAATTAATTTTTTGGACTCTCAAAATATATTCAAATAATATTTGTTGTTTCTATTATTTTTGTTGTTTCTTTGTCTATCTTTGAACTTTCTTTTTTGTAAATTCTAAACTGTATTATTAATTTTAGGTTTTTATTTTTTATTTAAAAGGTTTTTCTTCCATCAGGGCAGAAATAATATCCCTATCAGGAAATTAATTTAAAAATATAGTACAAAAAAGTGAGTTTTATGTACATTTCAGGAATATATATTTAGTAAGAGAAACGTAATTTTCTTTGATAGCAATGGGAAGATTCAAACTGAAATGTCTGAAATGCGGAAAAGAATATGGTCAGGAATACAGGCTTACCTGTGAGAATGATAACTCTCTCCTGAGAGCAGAATACTTCGAAAAAATACTACAATTAAGGAACCAGCCTGGAATAGGAAAATTTCACTCCTGGCTTCCGGTCCAGGAAGAACTCGCCACAGATGCCGGGCCCATTACTTACAAAAGTGAAGCTTTTGCAGAAGAACTTGGGCTTTCCAATCTTTATATAGGTTTTAGCGGTTACTGGCCTGAAAGAGAGGCTTTCATAAAGACTTGCAGCTTTAAAGAACTTGAAGCTTATCCCACAATGCAGCTCCTTAAAGAAACGGGAGGAAAAGCTATTGTTCTTGCATCTGCAGGCAATACTGGTCGAGCTTTTGCTCATGTTTCGACTTTGACAGGAACGGATGCGTACGTTGTAGTTCCGGAATCAGGTGTTTCCAAGCTCTGGCTCCCTGAAGAACCTGCAAAATCCGTTCATCTTATAGGAATGAGCCCTGGAAATGATTATACTGATGCTATCAACCTTGCAGGAAGGGTTGCAGCCCTCCCGGGAATGGTTCCTGAAGGCGGAGCAAGAAATATTGCAAGAAGAGATGGAATGGGCACTGTAATGCTTGATGCCGCAGTAACTATAGGAAGAATGCCTGACCACTATTTCCAGGCTGTAGGAAGCGGCACAGGAGGAATTTCAGCATGGGAAGCTGCTTTAAGGCTTAAAGCCGACGGCCGATTCGGACAAAAACTTCCAAAACTTCAGCTTGCCCAGAACCTACCTTTTGTTCCAATGTATAAGGCCTGGCAGGCTAAAAGGCGAGAAATTATTCCTGACCTGGATATGAAGGATGCAAAAAAACAGGTAGAGGAAACCTATGCGACAGTACTTACTAACAGGGCTCCTCCATACGGAGTTCCGGGTGGACTTTATGATGCGCTGGTTGATACTGACGGAATAATGTATGCAATTACTAAAGAAGAAGCCCTTGAAGCAAAAACCCTTTTTGAAAACCTTGAAGGAATTGATATCCTGCCGCCTTCAGCAGTTGCTGCAGCTTCTCTCTTAAAGGCTGTTGAAGCAGGAAATGTTGCAAAAGACGAGATTATTCTCCTTAATATTGCAGGAGGAGGATATAAGCGGCTGAAAAAAGATTATACACTTTTCCAGATCCCGCCGGTAGCTACTGCTAAAAGCCCTGATATTCCTCTGGAGGAACTAAACCTCTAAAGCCTTTAAATACCCTGAACCCCAGGTACCTGTTATTTGAACTCGGAATAAGGATTGGGTAAAATAAAAATAAAAAAATCTGCATCAAGAAGAAAAAAGAAAAATCTAAGAGGTATGTTATGGCAAGTCCAGAAGCTAAAGTTATAGAAATTCTGAAAAACCAAGAGATTAATTTAGTTGCAACCCTGCCCTGCGATAGAATTAAAAATTTACTTCCAATGGTTTCGGAAAATTTTCCTGAAATTAAACTAACACGAGAGGAAAACGGCCTTGGAATTTGCGCAGGCGCTTATCTTGCAGGAGCCAAACCTTTAATGTTAATTCAAAGCACTGGACTTGGAAATATGATTAATGCCCTGGAATCTCTGAATATTATCTGTAAGATTCCTTTACCTATTCTCACAAGCTGGCGTGGTGCGTATGGAGAAGCAATTGAGGCCCAGATCCCTCTGGGAACCCATCTTCCCGGCATTCTGGAAGGGGCAGGGCTGGCATATACAATAATTGAAGATGTTGAAGAACTTCCTTTGCTTGAAAACGTAATAAATGATGCTTTTGAAAACTTAAAGCCCCATATAGCGCTTATTTCCCCAAAAGCCTGGGAGATATCGGAATGCTGTGCATGGGAAGCTGCGGGTATGCCTGAAAAACCTGCAGAAATGGAAAGAACCTGTAAATTCAGTTTTACAAGAGGAAACCTTAAGCCAGTAATGCTTAGAAATGATGCCATTTGTGCAGTTGCTTCCGAACTTGAAGATGAAATCACGGTGACCAATCTGGGAGTCCCCTGCAAGGAACTGTACGCCTGCAAAGATAGAGACCTTAACTTTTACATGTTCGGTTCAATGGGCCTTGTTTCTTCCATAGGCCTTGGTCTTGCCCTTTGTTGCAGCAAGACAGTAGTTGTATTTGATGGGGACGGGAGCCTTTTAATGAATCCAAATGCCCTTTTCGAGATTTCAAAAGAAGCTCCTGGAAATCTGATTATAATCTGTCTTGATAATGGAGCATATGGTTCTACAGGTTCACAGGAAACATGTGCTCTCCGTTTTATTGATCTTGAAATTCTTGCAAATGCCTGCGGGATTCAGAACACAACTAAAGTAAACACAAAAGAAGGACTGATAGAAGCTTTCAAAAAATTCAGGGCCATGAAAGAACTTTCATTTATTCATGTAATCCTGAAACCGGGAAATACAAAAGCTCCAAATATTCCTTTGAGCCCGGAAGAGGTTACAAAACGTTTCAAAGAAGCTCTGAAAAACTGAAATATATTAAAAGAGGTTTTAAAATAAACCTGTGAAAAAAGAATATTAAAACTGGAAATACAATGTTTTTACTGCCTTTTTATAAATCCTGAAAACTATTTTTTGATTTTTGGATTTCCTCAAAATTTTATCTCTGGGAGCGCGGAGGCACAGCGAGAAGACACCTTCCTCAGGAGCGAAGAGAAAAGGGAAGGGATGAAAGCGAAGCCTCGCACAGTTGCTAATATGACTTCCAACTTCTAAACGTTTAACTGATAGTGAGTTTGTAAATCTTAATATAGTTTCCAAACATATATAATGTTATGAAAAGAGGAAACCGATATAGAATATATCCATCAGAAGAGCAAAAAGCTCTTATGGAAAAACATTTCGGTAGTGCTCGATTCATCTATAATAAACTTCTTGAAATTAAATCACTATTGTATAAAAAATTTAGAATAAGTATTTCTGAATTTGAATTTAATAACCATCTCCTTGTTCTTAAAGAAATATATCCCTGGTTAAAGGAAGTTAATTCAGGGGCATTACAGCAAGCAAGTAGAAATCTCAATTCTGCCTTTAATCATTTTTTTAAAGATGGATTTGGGTATCCTCAAAAGAAAATGAAAAAGAAAAAACACTTTTCTTTCCAGCTACCACAACATTATGACCTTAACTTAGAAAGATCAGAAATATTGCTACCAAAATTGGATTGGATTAAGATTAAGCTACACAGAGATATTGTTGGAAAGATGAGAACATTAACAGTTTCCAGAACATCAACTAGAAAATACTATATTTCTATCTTAACTGAAGACGGAGCGAAATATCCTGAACCCGATCCATTTTCTCATGCTACCTTAATTGGTATTGATGTAGGGATTAAGACTTATGTTGCTTTATCTACAGGAGAGAAAATTGATAATCCTACATTCTTAAAAACTTCCCTTGAAAAACTTAAATGCCTGCAAAGAAATGTATCAAGAAAAGTAATCGGATCTAAAAATAGAGGAAAAGCTATCTATAAATTAGCAAAATTGCATGAAAAAATAGCTAATCAGAGGCATGATTTTCAACACAAGATTTCTAAAAGGCTCATAAGCGAAAACCAAGCCGTAGCCGTAGAAACTCTTAACATTAAAGGCTTAAAGAAAAACCACAAATTAGCTCAAGCTGTTAGTGATTCAGCATGATACTCTTTCGTACAAAAACTAATGTATAAAGCAA